>NZ_RZOS01000189.1:0-10388 GCF_004022605.1 Mesorhizobium sp. M4B.F.Ca.ET.089.01.1.1 | reverse complement strand
GTCGTGCACATGCGCCTCGCACAATGACGAGAACGCGGTCGAGGCCTTGCGCGCCAAGCTGCTCGCGTTGCGCGAGCGCACCCGCCGCTACGCCTTCGAGATGGATTTCTCCTTCCTGATGCGGCAGGAGCGCAAGCTGCTGTCGATCGGCTACCGGGTCGAGGAGCATCAGCTCGACGAGAGCTGCTACGACCTGCTCGCCTCGGAGGCGCGGCTGACCAGCCTGTTCGCCATCGCCAAGGGCGACCTGCCGACCGAGCACTGGTTCCGGCTAGGCCGGCCGATCGTCGAGATCGGCTTCCAGGGCGCGCTGATGTCCTGGTCGGGCTCGATGTTCGAGTACCTGATGCCGCCGCTGGTGATGAAGGAGCCGCATGGCTCGATCCTCAACCAGACCAGCAAACTGATCATCAAGCGCCAGATCCAGTACGCCCGCTCCAAGAACGTGCCGTGGGGCATTTCGGAAGCGGCCTACAACGCCCGCGACCGCGAGTTGACCTACCAGTACACCAATTTCGGCGTGCCCGGTCTCGGCCTCAAGCGCGGCCTGGGCCAGAACACGGTGATCGCGCCCTACGCGACGATCCTGGCGGCGCAGTTCAATCCGCGCGAGGCGGTGCACAATCTCGCCCGGCTGAAGGCGATCGGCGCGCTCGGCCGGCACGGCTACTACGACGCGGTCGATTTCACCCCGCAGCGTGTGCCGGAGGGCACCCATGCTGTGGTGCTCAACTACATGGCGCACCATTCCGGCATGTCGATCGCTGCCGTCGCCGACGCCATCTTCGAGGGCCGCCTGCGCGATCGCTTCCACAGCGATCCGGTGATCGAGTCGGCCGAACTGCTGCTGCAGGAGAAGGCGCCGCGCGACATTCCGGCCGCCACCGTCAGGACCGAGGCCGACGAGCGCGCCAAGGACGAGACCGAGACCGAGAGCCCGGACACGCGCGTCATCCTCGACCCGGCCAAGGCACTGCGCGCCACCAATGTCATGTCCAATGGCCGCTATTCGGTCATGGTCACCGCCACCGGTTCCGGCTACAGCCGCTTCGGCGAGCTTGCCGTCACCCGCTGGCAGCCGGATCCGAGCGAGGACCGGCTGGGCTCCTACATCTTCCTGCGCGATGCCGGCACCGGCGACTGGTGGTCGGCGACGTCGGAGCCGCGGCGCGCCGACCATGAGCGCGTCCAGACCCTGTTCTCCGATGACAAGGCGAGCTTCGTCAAATCGGTCGGATCGCTGCGCTCCGAGGTCGAATGCATCGTCATCTCGGAAGGCAACGGCGAGGGCCGCCGCGTCACCCTCTACAATGACGGCGCCACGGACCGGCACATCGAAGTGACCTCCTTTGCCGAGCTGGTGCTGGGCAACGAAGCCTCCGACAACGCCCATCCGGCTTTCTCGAAGATGTTCGTCGAGACCGAGATTGCGCCCAACAATGGCGCGATCTTTGCCATCCGTCGCAAGCGCGACAAGAACGACCCCGACATCGCCATGGCGCATTTCGTCACCGATCCTTCGGGGCCTTCGCGCGATGCCGAGGCCGAGACCGACCGGCGCGCCTTCATCGGCCGCGGCCGCACCATCGTCGACGCGGCAGCTTTCGATCCGGGCGCCAAGCTCGGCGGCCATTCGGGCTTCACGCTCGACCCCGTCGCCTCGCTTCGCCGCCAGGTGCGTGTGCCCGCCAACAAGAAGATCTCGCTGACCTTCTGGACCATCGTCGGCGCCAGCCGCGCGGAACTCGACGAAGCGGTTGCCCGGCTCGACCATCCGGAAAGCTTCGCCCGTCAGGCGATGCTGGCCTGGACCCGCAGCCAGGTGCAGACCCGCCATCTCGGCCTCAGCCTGACCGATGCCGCCAATGTGCAGAAGCTGGCGCGCTATCTGATCTATCCCGATCCGTTCCTGCGCCTGCCGGCGGATTCCATCGCCTCCGGGCTCGGCAAGCAGTCAAGCCTGTGGCCGACCAGCATCTCCGGCGACTTCCCGATCTTCCTGGTCCGCATCGGCGACGTCGCCGACCTGGAGATCGTCGCCCAGGCGCTGCGCTTCCAGGAATACATGCGGGCGCGCGGCATGATGATCGACTTCGTCGTCGTCAACGAGCAGGCATCGTCCTACGTGCAGGACCTGCAGCGGGCGGTCGAGACGCTGTGCGAGAACAGCCGCCTGCGCGGCAAGGAGCTCGGCCCGCGCCAGCACATCTTCGCCGTGCGCCGCGACCTGATGGACGAGGCCACCTACAAGACCCTGCTGGCGGTCGCCCGCGTCGTTCTACACACGCGTAACGGCACCATCTTCGACCAGATCGAGCGCGCCGAGGCGGCGGCACTGCAGGCGCGCGACGCCCTGCAGCAGGCCGGTGGCGTCGGAGCTGCATCGACCTTGCCGGCCATTGCGCCGCCGCCATTCGCGGCGCCAGGGCCGGCGAGCGCCAGTGCCGATGGCAGCGGGTTGAACCTCTGGAACGGTTTTGGCGGCTTCGACGGCGACGGCCGCCACTATGTGACGCGTCTCACCGGCCGGCGTACGACGCCGCAGCCCTGGATCAACGTCATCTCCAACGCCTCGTTCGGCTTCCACGTCTCGGCCGAGGGCGCCGGCTTCACCTGGAGCCGCAACAGCCGCGACTACCAGCTGACGCCATGGTCGAACGACCCGGTCACCAATCGGCCGGGCGAGGGCATCTACATGTACGACCAGGCCAGCGGCAAGGCGTTCTCGCCGATGGCGGCGATCGTGCGCGATCCGGCCATGACCTACGAGACATGGCATGGCCAGGGCTTCTCGACGTTCCGCTCGAAACGCGGACCGCTGTCGATGGACCTGACCCAGGTGGTCGACCCGGCCGACCCGGTCAAGATCACCCGGCTGCGCATCCAGAATGCGGGGCCCGTGCCGGCCAGGCTGCGCGTCTATGCCTATGCCGAATGGGTGCTGGGCGGTCATCGCTCGCGGACGGCGGCGACCATCGTGCCGACCAGGGATGCGGCGACCGGCGCCCTCCTGGCGCAGAACCCGTATGGGCTCGACTTCAGCGAGCGGGTGGCGTTCCTTGCCGCTGCCGGCGCCGTCCAGTCGGTGACAACCGACCGCGGTGAGTTCATCGGCCGGCACGGCAGCAGCGAATATCCTCAGGCCGTGCTTGCCGGCGCTGCCCTGTCCGACCGCGTCGAGGCAGGCGACGATCCCTGCGCGGCGATTGCCAGCGACATCGACATCCCCGCCGGCGGCGACGTCACGCTCATCTGGCTGCTCGGCGACGCGGCCACGCCCGCCGAGGCGAGCGCGCTGGTTCAGGGCCATCGCGGCAAGGATTTCGACCAGCGGCTGGCCGACAACGAACGCGTCTGGCGCGGCTTCCTCGACACCATCCAGGTCGAGACGCCCGACAAGGCGCTCAACGCCATGGTCAACCACTGGCTGCCCTATCAGAGTCTGGCCTGCCGCATCCGCGCCCGTTCCGCCTTCTACCAGGCGAGCGGCGCCTTCGGCTTCCGCGACCAGTTGCAGGACACGCTGGCCTTGCTGGCGCACGATCCGAAACTGGCGCGCGACCAGATCCTCAACGCGGCGCGCCGGCAATTCCCCGAAGGCGACGTGCAGCACTGGTGGCTGCCGCGCACCGACGCCGGCGTGCGCACCATGATCTCGGACGACGTCGTCTGGCTCGCCCACGCCACCGCCCGCTACATCGACGTGACCGGCGATGCGGCGATCCTCAAGGAGCAGCTTCCCTTCATCGACGGGCAGCCGCTCGGCGAGGACGAGCACGATGCCTTCTTCACGCCGGAGGTCTCCAAGACCACCGCCTCGCTCTATGATCACTGCGCGCGGGCGCTGGATCTCGCCATCAAGCGCAGCAGCCCCGCCGGCCTGCCGCTGATCCTCGGCGGCGACTGGAACGACGGCATGAACCGCGTCGGCGAGGGCGGCAAGGGCGAGAGCGTGTGGCTGGGCTGGTTCCTGCTGAAGACGCTGGGCGACTTTGCCCCGGTGGCCAAGGCGCAAGGTGACGCCAAGCGGGCGCAGGCCTGGAACAAGCATGCCGACGCGCTGAAACGGGCGCTGGAGACCACAGCCTGGGACGGGCAGTGGTACCGGCGCGGCAGCTTCGACGACGGCACGCCGCTCGGCTCGCATGACTCAAAGGAATGCAAGATCGACTCCATCGCCCAGTCGTGGAGCGTGCTTTCAGGCGAGGGCGACCCGGCGCGTTCGACCACGGCCATGCACCAGGCGACCAAGATGCTGGTCGACGACGAGCTCAAGATCGTCAAGCTGTTCACACCGCCCTTCTCGAAGACCGAGAAGGACCCCGGCTACATCAAGAGCTATCCGCCCGGCGTGCGCGAGAATGGCGGCCAGTACACCCACGCGGCCACCTGGTTCGTCATCGCGCTGGCCGAGATGGGCCGCACCGACGACGCCTACCGCTGCTTCTCGATGCTGAACCCGGTCAATCACGCCTCGGACGAGGCGGCGGCCGAGCACTACAGGGTCGAGCCCTATGTCGTGGCGGCCGACATCTATGCCGGCGAAGGCAAGGGCGGTCGCGGCGGCTGGACCTGGTACACGGGTTCCGCCGGCTGGCTGTACCGCGCGGCGGTCGAGGGCATTCTCGGCATCGAGCGGCGCGGCAAGCACATCACATTCAGGCCGAAGCTGCCCGGCCACTGGGACGGCTATGCGGCGACGCTCAAGATGCTGGGCGCGGAAGTCAAGGTTCGCGTCATCCGCGACAAAAAGACCAAATCCATCTCGCTCGAAGTCAATGGAACCAAGACAAAATCCTCGTCTTTCGAGCCGAAGGCCGGCGAGGCGAGTGAGGTTGTCGTCAAGATACCTGCGTAAAATCAATGACTTGATGCTAGAAGCGCGCGCCCTTCGGGGCGCGCGTTCTTTTTGCGCCGTTATTTGCGCATGCGCTTTGCCGGCATGCGGGCGGGCGCATTAGCTTCCGCTACGCAAGCTCTTGGTGATTAAAAATGTGGCAGCTCCCGGCTGCTGCCATGATTTCGCCGCAAGGCTGACATTTCACCTTTTATCTCAAACCGTTAGGTGATCACGGCAGATTTCGCAGCGTCGTCATCTTTTGTTCGCAGAATGGGAACGGAAGAGCTAGACGGGCATTGTTTTGCGACCCGTTAACCGGTACGTGTCAAGAAATGGTGCACTGCACAATGAAAGTTTGGCGGAGTAGCTGAAGTGTCACTTCTGCAGATCTACTGGAGAGCCCTGGGTTATCTGGCTGCCGACAAGAAGCGCGTCGCGCTGATTTGCGCCGCCAACGTCGCCCTCGCCGCGATCGCGATCCTCGAACCGATCCTGTTGGGCCGGGTGATCGGTGCCATCTCTGAAAACGGCCCGGTGTTTTCGACGCTCGCCGTCTGGGCTGCTCTCGGCGCGTTCAACGTCATCGCTGTCGTGCTGGTGGCGCGCGGCGCCGACCGCTTCGCCCATGCCCGCCGCTCGGAGGTGCTGTGCCAGTCCTTCGAGCGCGTCATCACCATGCCGCTCGCCTGGCATCACCAGCGCGGCACGTCTAATTCCCTGCAAACGCTGTTGCGCGCCATCGAGACCCTGTTCAGCCTGTGGCTCGAATTCATGCGCGTGCATCTCTCGACGGCTATCGCGCTGGTGCTTTTGGTGCCGACCGCGCTTGCCATGGACATTCGCATGTCGCTCGTGCTGCTTGGCCTTGGCGTGCTCTATGTCGCCATCGGCCGCATCGTCATGCGCCGCACCAAGTCCGGGCAGACCGCCGTCGAGCGCCATTACCACACGGTGTTTGCCCATGTGACCGACAGCGTCAGCAATGTCGCCGTGCTGCAGAGCTACAACCGCATCGGCCATGAGACCGCGACGCTGAAGCGCTACGTCAAGGATCTGCTGGACGCCCAGAAGCCGGTGCTCGACTGGTGGGCGATCGCCAGTGCGCTGAACCGGCTGTCGTCGACCATCTCGATGATGATCGTGCTCTCGATCGGCGCCTACCTCGTCACCCGTGGTCAGCTCCGCGTCGGCGACGTCGTTGCCTTCATCGGCTTTGCAGGGATGCTGATCGCCCGCCTCGATCAGGTGTCGGCTTTCTCCAGCCAGATCTCCGAGGCGCGCGCCAAGCTCGAGGACTTCTACCGTCTCGAGGACTCTGCCGCTGACACCGCCGAGCCGGACGGCCTGCGCGAGTTGGCCAACGTCACCGGCCACGTCCGCTTCGAGAATGTCGGCTTCGAGTTCGCCAATTCGGGCCAGGGCGTCGACGACGTCTCCTTCGAGGTCCAGGCCGGTCAGACGGTTGCCATCGTCGGTCCGACCGGCGCCGGCAAGACGACGCTCATCAACCTCTTGCAGCGCGTCTTCACGCCGTCCAGCGGCCGTATCCTGATCGACGGCATCGACACCCGCTCGGTGACCCGCAAGTCGCTGCGCCACTCGATCGCCACCGTGTTCCAGGATGCCGGCCTGCTCAACCGCTCGATCGAGGACAACATCCGCGTCGGCCGCGCCGAAGCGACCTACGACGAGGTGCACGCCGCCGCCAATGCCGCCGCCGCCCAGGATTTCATCCTGTCGAAGAGCAGCGGCTACGACACCGTCGTCGGCGAGCGCGGCGGCCAGCTTTCGGGCGGCGAGCGCCAGCGCATCGCCATTGCCCGCGCCGTGCTCAAGGACGCGCCGATCCTGGTGCTCGACGAGGCGACCAGCGCGCTCGACGTCGAGACCGAGGACCGCGTCAAGGAAGCGATCGACGAGCTGCGCCGCAACCGCACCACCTTCATCATCGCCCACCGCCTCACCACCGTTCGCGACGCCGACTTGGTCGTGTTCATGGACAAGGGCAGGGTGGTCGAGCAGGGCGGCTTCGCCGAGCTGTCGCTCCGCAACGGCCGCTTCGCCAGCCTGCTGCGCGCCGGCGGCCTGCTCAACGACGAGGAAGTCCGCCGCCTCAGCCGCACGGTGACGGAAGCGGCGTAACCAAGCGCCTTACTCTTCTCCCTTGTTGTGGGAGAGGTGGCCGCGAAGCGGCCGGATGAGGGGTGCTCCAGCTTGGCATAGCCTTGCGGCGAACCGCCTCATTTCCTCCAACACCCCCCATCCGTCTCGGCGCTGCGCGCCGATCCGCCTTCTCCCACAAGGGGAGAAGGGGAGGCTGCGACAACCGCTCGATTGCCCAACACACGCCGCCGGTCTATTTAAAGCCGCATGAGCGACACCACTTCACGCCTGAGCCGCTGGGCCGACCTCGCCAACCCGACGCGCTTCGTCGGGCTGGCCGACAGGCTGGTGCCTTGGCTGGCCGCGGCCGCGGCGCCCCTTCTTGCCGCCGGGCTCTATATGAGCTTCACCGCGCCAGAGGATTTCCAGCAGGGCATCACGGTGCGCATCATGTACATCCACGTGCCTTTCGCCTGGCTCGCCATGATGTGCTACTCGCTGATGGCGGTTTCTGCGCTCGGCACGCTGGTCTGGCGCCATCCGCTGGCCGACGTCGCGCTGAAATCGGCGGCCCCCATCGGCGCCACCTTCACCGCGCTTGCGCTGGTCACCGGCTCGATCTGGGGCAAGCCGATGTGGGGCACCTGGTGGGTGTGGGACGCAAGGCTCACCTCGGTCTTCGTGCTGTTCTTGATGTATCTCGGCATCATCGCGCTGACCCGCGCGCTGGATGACGTCAGCCGCGCCGCCTGGGCCGCCGCCATCATCACCCTGGTCGGCTTCATCAACATCCCGATCATCAAATTCTCGGTCGACTGGTGGAACACGCTGCACCAGCCGGCCTCGGTGTTCCGCATGGGCGGCTCGACCATCGACGCCTCCATGCTGAGGCCGCTGCTGGTGATGGCGCTCGGCTTCACCGTGCTGTTCTTCGCCCTGCATTTGATGGCGATGCGCACGGAGATTTTCCGGCGCCGGGTGATCGCGATGCGCAGGGTCGCGGCGCGCCAGGCTAACTGATCAACCCATCCGTCCCCGCGCCGCCACCGGCAGCGTTTCCAGCACCTTGTCGCCGTCGATCAGATGCACCTGGTCGAACAGGTTCGTCACCACGCAGCAATGGTCCGGCACCACGCGAACGCGCTCGCCGATGCGAAGCTTTGCATCGCCGGAAAGCGTGACGTTGCCGTGTTCCTCGCTGAGGCCCGTCACCCTCGCGCCCGGCATACCCAGCAACTCGCCGAAATCGGCCAGCCCCAGCGTGTCGCTGGACAGCGCCTTGCTGCCGCTATCGAGGATGGCGCGGGTCGGCGTCGGGTGGCTGACCACGGTGGCGAGCACCGTCAGCGCGCAATCGTCGAGGCTGCCGACGCCTTTGGCGACCTGGTAGCGGTCCAGGTAGATGTAGGTGCCAGGCCGGTATTCGGTGACGACGCTATCGTCGCCCGAGCGCCACATGTCCGGCGTGCCGCCGCTGGAGATGCGCTGGCACTCGAGCCCCGCCGCGGCAAGGGCCTGCTTGGCCCCTGCCAGCCATGCCTCCGCCTCCGCCTGCTTGCCGGCAGCCGGATAGGTCATCAGCCCGCCGAAGGTCAGCCCCTTGGCGCTGTCGACCGCCTTCGCCAGCGCCAAGGCTTCGGCCGCCGTCTGGACGCCGCAGCGGCCCATGCCCGTATCGCACTCAACCAGCACCTGAAGCGGGTGACCTGCATCGGCAAAGGTCGCGGCAAGCCCTTCCAGCGTCTCCTTGCTGTCCGCCGTCACCGAAAGCGTCACCCGGCCATGCAGCGCCTTCAGCCGCCCCAGCTTGGCGCGCCCGAGAATGTTGTAGGGGAGAAAAATGTCGGTCAGGCCGGCATCGGCCATCACCTCGGCCTCGCCGATCTTCTGGCAGGTGATGCCGACCGCCCCGGCCGCCACCTGCTTCTTCGCCCAATAGGGGAGCTTGTGGGTCTTGATGTGCGGCCTGAGCTTCAGGCCATGACGATCGGCATGCGCCTGCGCCTTCCTGATGTTGGCTTCGGCGCGTGCGGCATCGATCAGGATCGCCGGCGTATCGAGGTCGTCTATGCTTGGCATGAGATTGTCACCACCACAAAAACCGGTCGCGTTATGGCCCCGATCCGGCTCGATGTCACGAGGCCAGAGCCGTCGGTTTGCGTCGACAGCCGACCGGCATTGAGCTATTCGGATTGGCAGATTGCAGCAGTCAGCGGCCGGAAGGAAGGGAACCCATGAAGCGCTCCAAAATCAACGACATCATCCGCGAAGCCGACGCCTTCATCCGCTCCTTCGGCTATATCATGCCGCCCTTCGCCTATTGGTCGCCTGAACAGATGAAGGCGCATAAGGGAGACTCTTCGGCGATCTTCACCTCGCGCCTCGGCTGGGACATCACCGACTACGGCCAGGAGAAGTTCGACGAGCTCGGTCTGTTCCTGTTCACCGTCCGCAACGGCCGCTACGAGGACATGAAGCTCGGCATGGGCATGCTCTATGCAGAGAAGATCATGATTTCGCGCAGGGACCAGCTCTCGCCGATGCACCGCCACAACATCAAGGCCGAGGACATCATCAACCGCGGCGGCGGCAAGCTGGTGCTGGAACTGTTCATGCACGACCGCGACGGCGGCATCGATCCCAAGGCCGAAGTGTCGGTGCCGGTCGACGGCACCATCCACAGACTGCCGGCGGGCGGGCTGTTGAAGCTCGATCCGGGCCAGAGCGTCACGCTTTTGCCCGGCGTCTGGCATGCCTTCTGGGCCGAGGGCAAGGACGTGCTGATCGGCGAGGTCTCGACCGTCAATGACGACCTCACCGACAACGTCTTCCGCGAGCCGATCGGCCGCTTCTCCAACATCGACGAGGACGTCGCGCCGCTGCATCTACTGGTGTCGGACTACGAGAAGTGGGTGCGGTAAGAAATCAGCCCAGCGAGCCAGGCTTCGGTTCAAAAGTATTGTGAGTCGGCGCTGCCCCTCATTGCCCTGCCGGGCATTTCTCCCCGTATAGTGACGGGGAGAAAGGACTTGTCGCGTGGGGTTTCGCCAACCGCAGGCGCGGCTATGGCCTTCTCCCCGTTTACGGGGAGAAGGTGCCCGAAGGGCGGATGAGGGGCGGCGCCAAGTTCCAGTATCTGCCGCTACCGCGCATGCTTGTCCGCCTTGCGGTTGCCGAGCAGCAGCTTGCGCTCGAGATGCGCCCTGAGCTCGCCGTAGTAGGCCGTGAGGAACGCCCTGGAATCCGGCGCTTCGATCGTCACGCCGATCTTCTTCCCGATCATGTCGGCCACTGTCTTCAGCGCGAAATAGTCGTCGCGGCGTAGCACCTCTTCCAGCTTGTGCAGTTCGGCGATGCCGTAGGCATCGAGCTGGGCCGGGCTGAAACGGAAACGGGCGGCGACCGGGTCCTGCCTGCGCGACAGGTCTTCGACCAGCTTCAGCTT
>NZ_RZOS01000188.1:0-10451 GCF_004022605.1 Mesorhizobium sp. M4B.F.Ca.ET.089.01.1.1 | reverse complement strand
GTCGTGGCGAGATCGTGCGGATCGGCGAAAGCCTGGGCGTGCGGATCGTGCGCATGTTCGACAATGCTTGAGAATTCGCCCAACCTGCTCGGCATTCTGATCGCCGTCGGCTTCGTCGGCTTGCTGCCGCTGGCGGTCGTCACGATGACGGGCTTCCTGAAAATCTCGGTCGTGCTGTTTCTGATCCGCAATGCGCTCGGCGTCCAGCAGATGCCGCCCAATCTGGTGCTCTACGGCATAGCGCTGGTGCTCACCGTCTACGTCACGACGCCGTTGCTGAGGGAGATGTCGGGGCGGCTTCAGGAGGGGCAGGTCCAGTTCCAGACGACGGATGACCTGGCCAGGGCGGCACAATTGGTCAGGGAACCGTTGCAACGACACCTGATGAAATTCACCCAGCCACAGGAGCGGAAGTTCTTCCTCGACGGAACGAGCCGCCTGTGGCCGGAAGAGGCGCGCCAGAACCTGAAGGACGACGATCTCTCGATCCTTGTTCCCGCCTTTGTCGCCTCCGAGCTGACCCGTGCGTTCGAGATCGGCTTCCTGCTTTATCTCCCCTTCCTCATCATCGACATCGTCGTCGCCAACGTCCTGATGACGCTCGGCATGATCATGGTCTCGCCGGTCCTCATTTCGATACCGCTGAAACTGTTCCTTTTCGTCGCCATCGATGGCTGGTCGCGGCTGATGCATGGCCTCATCCTGAGCTATGGCTGACGCCGCCGGGGGTTTTGCATGAGCAATGACTTCATCCTGGCGAAGGTCCAAGGCGCGCTTTGGACGGTGCTGTTCGCGTCCAGCCCGGCGATCATCGCGGCGCTGGCGGTCGGCATCCTTGTCGGACTTGCCCAGGCGCTGACGCAGATTCAGGACCAGTCCTTGCCGCAGACGATCAAGCTCGTCGTGATCCTTTTGGTCATCATCGTCGTCGGCCCGCTGCTTGGACAGCAGATCGCGGAGCAGGCCTCGACGGCGCTGGACGAGTTCCCCGTCGTCACGCGCTGAGGCACGCGGATGCCGGTCGAACCACTCTTCGCGTCGATAAAGGAGCTTCAGTTCTATCTGCTGGCCGGCGCTTTCGCGCTCGCGCGCATGACCGGTTTCATGCTCTTGATGCCGCTCTTTTCGCGGGTGCCGCTATCCGGGCTGCTGCGCAACGGCGTGGCTCTGGCGCTGGCGGTTCCGGTCTTTCCGATGATCGTAAACAAGCTGACGAGCACCGACATCACGACGACGATGATTGTGCTCTACATGCTCAAGGAGGTCGTGGTCGGGGTAACGCTCGGGCTGGCGATGGGCATACCGTTCTGGGCGGCGGAGGCTGCCGGCGACATCCTCGACCTGCAGCGCGGCTCGACGATGGGAACGCTGATCGACCCGATGATGACCCACGAGACGAGTGCCACCGGCACCTTGCTCGCGGTCATCATGGTCACGGTCTATCTGGCCGCCGGCGGCTTCGAACTTTCCCTGACCAGCCTCTATGACAGTTATGGCCTTTGGCCGATCGACCAGCTCATGCCCGTGTTCAGCAAGGATGCCGCCGTCATCTTCCTCGGTTTGCTGAACCGCATCCTGATGATGGCCCTGACACTCGTCTTCCCGCTCATCATCTGCATGCTTTTGTCCGACATCGTGCTTGCCTTCCTGGCGCGCGCCTCGCCGCACCTGAACGTCTTTGCGCTTTCGCTGGTCGTCAAGACGCTGGTCTTCAGCCTCGTCTTTGTCCTCTATGCGGCTTTCCTGCTGTTCTACATGAACCGGGACCTTGCCTTTCTGCACGAGGCTGGCCGGCAGATAGAGGCGATCGGCTGCCGCGGCTGCCGGTGAACGAAAAGATTTATTCGCAAACGCTAATGATAATAGCAGCCACCATTGGCCGACCAATAAATACAATTTATCGTTGGGGAAAGATTCTGACAATTTGACAAGCGGCCAACCCGCCGATGATCTTACGCGCTCTCGACGTGTCTCTGAAACGTGCATCTCACTTCGGAAGCCATGGCTCGCCTGACCACTTCATTGTTCTATGACAATTTGCGACTGGTCGATGCGGACAGGCTCCGCAGACTGGTCAGGATGGGTGCCTATGAAGGGCACACGGGGGGGCTTGCGCGCGGCAAGCTCCAGGCCAATGTCGTGATCGTGCCTCGCAGCTTTGCCGGCGATTTCCACCAGTTCTGCGTCCGCAACCCAAAACCCTGTCCATTGGTGGGCGTGAGCCGTGTCGGCAGCCCATTGCTCCCGGCACTGGGTGATATCGACATCCGCACCGACGCGCCCCAGTACAACATCTATTGCTTCGGGGAAGTGATCCATCAGACCACGGACATCATCGACCTGTGGCGCGAAGACTTCGCCGTGTTCGCGCTGGGCAGTTCGCTGACGGTCGAAGCCGCCCTTGTCGCGAAGGGCATCAAGCTCCGCAGCATCGGCTACGGCAACGTCTTGCCCAAATTCCGAACCAGGATCGAGACCCGCGGCGTCGGACCGTTTGGGGGCGAGATGGTCGTCTCCATGCGGCCGATAAGACAGTGCGACGTCGACAAGGTTCGCGCCCTTACCGCACGTTTTCCGCACGCCCATGGCTCTCCCATCCATGTCGGAGAGCCCGCCATCATCGGGATAGAGGACTTGATGGCTCCCGACTGGGGCGATGCGGTCGAAATCATGGACGGGGAGGTCCCTGTATTTTGGGGCAGCAGCCTGACCGCCCAGGATGCTCTTGCGCGTGCCGAATTGGCAATCTCGATCACGGTATCGCCGGGACACATGCTGATCACCGATGTGGATGCACGAGCGGGTGCGGGTGCCTTCAAGGTCTATTAGCTTGGCCGCGCAGGAAAACGATTGCTTCCTGACGATCGGCTATTGATCGCCTTGATTGCGGCTCGAATTGGTAATGGCAAGTCGAGCCGCGGACACCGCGCCGCCGCCAGCATAGATGAAAGGCCCCCTGCCTTCGGCTTATGGCGCGGAGATGAGTCTCAGGCCGCATATCTCGCGATCACGCCGGGCTGCCTCGACCACTGGGCATACCAGCTGTCGAACAGCTTGAGCTGCGCTTCGACATAGCCGCGCTGGCTGTCGGTCAGGGCATCCGTCTCGTTGAAGTGCAGCCGGTACTCGGGATCCCCTTTCAGCACCATCATGTGCTTGAAATAAAGCACCAGGTCCGGACCCTCGTCGAAGGAGGAGAGAACCGCGAGCGCGGCTTCGAGCTCCTGCGCGCGCTGGCGGGCCTCGACGTCACCCTTGGCGGCCGCCTGGCTCAGCCCGACGAGATGCAGAACCTCCTTCGGCAAGACATTGCCGATGCCGGTGATGGCGCCGGACGCGCCGCAATTGACGAAGCCGTGGAAGACGGCGGTGTCGACGCCGATCATCAGCGCAACCTCATCATCGCGGCTGGTGATGTTTTCGGCCGCATAGCGCAGATCCGCCGGGCCGCCGAACTCCTTGAAGCCGACGAGGTTCGGATGCTCGGCGCGCAGCGCGAAGAACAGTTCGGCGCGCGTGGCAAAGCCGTAGTAGGGGCTGTTGTAGATGACCGCGGGCAGATCCGGCGCCGCGGCGAGGATCGCCTTGAAGTGGTGGCGCTGCGCCGTCACCGACGGCCCGCGCGACAAGACGCGCGGGATCACCATCAAGCCCCTCGCTCCGACCTTCTGGGCGTGGGCGGCGTGGGCCACGGCCTTGGCGGTGTTGACCGCGCCGGTTCCAACGATCACCGGCACGCCGGCCTTCACCAGGCGCTCGACGCCTTCCATGCGCTGCTCGTCGGTCAGGAGCGGCCAATCGCCCATCGAGCCGCAATAGACCACGGCAGACATTCCGGCAGCGATCAGCTTGCGTCCCTTGCGCACGAGCGCCTCGAAGTCGGGAAGGCGGTCCTCCGTGCAGGGTGTCATCAAGGCCGGCATGCAGCCGGAAAAGATATTGGCGCCCATTGGGATTCTCCTTGAGGCTGGCTGGCAGATTGACCAGTTTGTCCCGGAGCGGCACTGCTTGCCAAGCAAATAGTGGCGGAGGCCAGGGAGAAACAATGCGCACCAAAACAAGCATTCGTGTCGTCGGCTGCCATGCCGAAGGTGAAGTCGGCGACGTCATCGTCGGCGGCGTGCTGCCGCCGGCGGGCCGCACGATGATGGAAAAGATGATCACGATGGAGCGCGATCACGACCACATCCGCCGGATGCTGATCTGCGAGCCGCGCGGCAGCGTCGCGCGCCACGTCAACCTCCTGGTTCCATCGACGCGCGATGATTGCGCCGCCGGCGCCATCATAATGGAGCCGACGGAATACCCGCCGATGTCTGGCTCCAACACGATCTGCGTCGCCACGGTGCTGCTCGAGACCGGCATGGTGCCGATGCAGGAGTCGGAGACGCGCTTCAATCTCGACATGCCGGGTGGCGTCATCGAGGTGCGCGCCGAATGCCGCGACGCCAAATGCGTCTCGATCACCTTGCGCAACGCGCCCGCCTTCGCCGAACGTCTCGATGCCAGCATCGAGGTCGAGGGGCTCGGCACGCTCACCGTCGACATCGCCTATGGCGGCATGTTCTACGCCATCGTCGATGCCAAGGCGCTCGGCTTTTCGGTCGCTCCCGACGAGGCGCGCGATCTGGCGGTGGCCGGCGAGAAGATCAGGCGCGCCGCGCGCGAGCAGCTGGATGTCGTGCATCCGGAGTTCGAACATGTACGCGGTGTCTCGATCGTGCAGTTCGCCATGCCGTTCCAGGGTCCGGGCAACGTCACCCGCAACACCTGCATCGTCTCGCCGGGACGCTCCGACCGCAGCCCAACAGGGACGGGCACGTCGGCCCGCATGGCGGTCCTGCAAGCGAGGGGCCTGATGCAGGTAGGCGAGGTGCTGATCCATGAATCGATCATCGGCTCCCGCTTCACCGGCAGGATCGTGGAGCTGACGGAAATCGGCGGTCGCAAGGCGATCGTTCCGGAGATCACCGGCCGGGCCTGGATCACCGGCGAGCATGCCTATTACCTCGATCCGACGGATCCATACCCCCAGGGCTATGTGCTGTCCGACACCTGGGGCACCTCCACTTCCGTGAAGCAGTAGAGCCCAACGTCAGGGCGAAGCTCGGGACGGAAAAGCCTTACACATTTTCCTGGAATTGCCCTAAGCGCCCGCCTGCTCAAGGATTGGCGACCTGGCATTGCTTGGCTCGAGCCTGATGTAGCAGGGGTTGGCTTCCTCCTTCAGCTTCTGCAACTGCACACGTGCCTTGGCGCGCAGCACGGGGTCGACGGGTTTGTCGGCCTTGTCCTGCACCGCGCTCAGGACCTTCGCTGCCT
The DNA here is from genome assembly GCF_004022605.1 of Mesorhizobium sp. M4B.F.Ca.ET.089.01.1.1. NCBI lineage: Bacteria > Pseudomonadati > Pseudomonadota > Alphaproteobacteria > Hyphomicrobiales > Phyllobacteriaceae > Mesorhizobium > Mesorhizobium sp. M4B.F.Ca.ET.089.01.1.1. Next base: position 5,129 of record NZ_RZOS01000188.1, on the reverse strand, counting down.
CGTCCATCTGCCGCAACTGCGCCAGGCTGCGGCCAAGGCCGTATTGCGCCCCGGGGAGGTCCGGATTGAGCTCCAGCACCTTGCGGAAGGCGTCCGCGGCCTCCGCGTGGCGACTTAGCGCCTGGTACTCGATGGCGAGCCTCGACCACGCCTTGAGCGACTGAGGGGCGATCTCGACCAGCGTGGCGAAGGTATCGGCAGCCGACCAGTGGTCGCCCTTGGCCGTCAGCAATTGCCCCAAACCGTAAAGGGTGCGGGAATGGCGGGGATTGACCTCGAGAATCTGGCGATAGCCGTTCTCGGCATTGGTCAGATTGCCCGCCTCATGGAACTTGGTCGCCTGCTCGAGCACGCTGCCGACGGATCTCGGGTCAAGCCGGTCACCGAGATTGCGACCGGTCCTGGTCTTGACCAGGACACAGTGGATGGCGGTTTCCTCGACGCCGTAGGAGTATTTGTAGGCCTCGTTGCCGCGCAGGAAGTCGTAACTGCGGAAGCCCTGTTCGATGGCACGGCGAATGCAATAGCCATGCAGCACAAGTCCCGACGGAATGTCGTTGGCGGTCTCGTCGCGCCCGGCGAGATGGAAGAGCATCGCCTTTTTGATCGGGTCGACCAGGAACGCCAGGCCGCCGAGCGGCTTGTCTGCCTGCCACAGGATCGGCAGGAACAGCGTGCCGCTCTCGAAGGCGTCCTTGAACAATATCCGATTGGACCGCATCAGGCCTGGGATCAGGTTGCCTTTGCGCGGCGCCCATTTGATGCGCCACATTTCGAGGATGATGCCGATGTCGCGGTCGATCGTCGAGGCGTCGGCATGGGTGATGCGAAACTCGTCGGAGCTGTCCAGCTTGCGCAGGAAGCGTCTGATCTTCTGTCTGGTGTTCGAACTCGTGTTCTGCTCGAGATAGCTGTCCCAATTTCCCGGCAGGGCAACGGCCGGGCAGATGCAATTGTCGACATTGTCGGTCTTGTTGACGCGCTGCATCCTTTGGGCGGTGAGCCGCTTGTCGACGAGATTGTCGAGCAGCAGGCGCCGCCTCTTGTCGGACATGCGCAGATTCTCGAGATGCAGCTTGGCCCAGTTCATCTTCAGCAGATGGCCGGCAAGCGCCGGGATGGCGCGTTCGGCAAAGCCCGGCGCGCAAACGATGCCGGCATAGTCGGCCGCGTAGTTGCCGGCCATATTGATTTCGTTGTGGCAGAAGCCGGTCTTCTTGTTCAGCCTGGTGCGCAGCCGCAATGGCAGCAGCGCGACATACGAAGTCCCTTTCGGTCCCGGCCGGGCCGCCAGCACCGACCAGCCGCCCTCATAGCGGCGCACATAGGAAGACAGGAATGTCCAGGAGAGGAAGAACTGGGCTTCGGGATCCTTTTCGTAAAGGTCGTCCCAGTTCTGCCTGAGCCCGTTCAAGGCCTCCCTTGTCGTAATGACATCGATCTGCATGGTGTCCCCCGAATAATTCCTCTTTCCCTGTTGCTCACTGTTCCATGAAGGCTCTCGCCATGCTGTCGGCGATCGGCTTCGTCAGATAGCTGAAGAACGTCCTCGACTGGGTTTGCACGAGGATCTCGGCCGGCATTCCGGGCGTCGGCTGAAAGCCGTGCACCCTCGCCAGTTCGCTTGCCGGCAAGCGCACGCGCGCCAGATAGACTTCCTTGGGCGTGGGGCCGCTCATCTCCGGCAATGCGTCGGCCGAGACATAGTAGACCTCACCCTCCAGGACAGGCGTGGTGCGCCGGTTGAGCGCGATCAGCCGTATCGAAGCCTTCTGCCCGACCTTGACGTTGTCGATGTCGGTGCGCGGCACCTGCGCCTCGATGACCAGGGGCACATCGGAGGGGAGGATCTCGAGGATGGCCTTGCCGCTCTCGATGACGCCGCCGGCAGTGTGGTAGTACATGCGAATGATCGTGCCGGGCACGGGGGCGTTGATGGTGACGCGGCGAAGCACATTCTCGGCCTCCCGCGACTGCTCGCGCACCGCGTCCAGTTCGGCCTCCAGGCTCTGCAACTCCTGAAGCGCGGCCTGGCGATAGGCATCCTTCGTCTGGCTTATCTGCTGCTCGAACCTGACGATCTGTTCGCGGTTCTCGGAGACTTCCGCCACCATCTTGCCGATCTGTCCGTCGGCATCGGCCATCGCGCGCTGGATCGCCTTGACCTCGGTTCCGCGGATCAGGCCCTGGTCGAGTAGCTTCTGCTTGCCGAGGTATTCCTCCTTGAGGAATTGCAATTGCCGCCGGACCGACGAGATCTGCTCGTCGATGCCTTCGTTGCGGAATTCCATCGCCTTCTTGTTCTGGTCGAACAGCGCTATCTCGCTGTCGCGCTTGCGTTCCGCAGCCTCGAAGTTGAGTTGCTGACTCTCCATGATCGGCGTGATTTCCGGGTCGTAGCGGTTGTCGAGGACGATCGCCGGGAACTGGATGCTGGGGCTGCCCTGCACCTCGGCGTTCAACCGCGCCGAGATTGCCTCGAGCCGAGCCTTGCGCAGGAACAATTGCCGCTCGTTGGTCTGGGCGGCGGTTTCATCGAGCTTGATCAGCGGCTGATCGAGGCTGACATGGTCGCCCTCGCTGACCAGGATTTCCTTGATGATGCCGCCCTCGAGATGCTGGACGATCTTGTTTTGCCCGGTCGCGACGAAACTGCCCTGGGCGATGATGGCGGACGCCAGCGGCGCCGTGGACGCCCAGGTGCCGAAGCCGCCGAAGGCCACGGTGATCAGCAGCAAGCCGACAGCCGTCTGCTTCCAGATCGAGCGCGGCACCTCGGAGTACCATTCTATGTCGTGAACTTTCGCGATGTCGGTCGTCATGTGATTGCCCGCCTACTGGATCTGGCCAAACGCCCCGCCTTCGATGCTGAGCCCGCGCGACGCCAATGCCTGCAGGACATCCTGGCGCATGCCGAACAGGGCGACGGTGCCGTTGACGAGCAGGAGTATCTTGTCGACGCTCTTCAGCAGGGATGGCCGCTGGGTGATGGTGATGACCGTGATCTTGTGCTCCTTGGCGTGCTGGAGAGCTCGTTCCAGCGCCGCGTCACCCGCCGAGTCCAGGTTCGAGTTCGGCTCGTCGAGCACGACCAGGCGGGGATTGCCGAAGAAGGCTCTGGCAAGGGCGACGCGCTGCTTCTGGCCGCCGGAAAGCGGGGCGCCGTCGGCGGCGACGAAGGTCTCGTAGCCGTGCGGCAAGGTGGAGATCATCTCATGGACGTCGGCAAGCGCGGCGGCCTGATAGATCTCGGCGTCCGTTGCGTCGTCGCGCATGCGGGCGATGTTGGCCTTGATCGAAGCGGGAAACAGCTGAACATCCTGCGGCAGATAGCCGATGTTCTCGCCGAACTGGCGCGGATCCCAGTTGCGCAGATCCATGAGGTCCAGCCGGACGTTGCCCGATGTCGGCAGGATGGAGCCGACGAGCATCTTGCCCAGGGTCGTTTTGCCGGCGCCCGAATTGCCGATGATCGCAAGCGAGTCGCCCGGCGACAGCGCGAAGGAAATGCCGTTCAGCACCACCCGCTTGGTTCCCTGCGGCACGAAGAGAAGGCGTTCGACGTCGAGACGGCCTTCGGGACGTGGCAGGTTCAGCCGTTCGAAATTGAGCGGCGACGACTGCAGAAGCGATGCGATCCGGCCGTAGGCGGCGCGCGCATGCACGACCTGATTCCAGCCCTCGATGGCGCCTTCGATCGGGCCCAGGGCACGACCGGCGATGATCGAGGCGGCGATGACCATGCCGCCGGTGAGATGACCTTCGATCGACAGATGAGCGCCCCAGCCGAGCATCGTCACCTGGGTCAGGAGGCGCACCGCCTTCGACAGCGAGGCAAAGACGATGTTGCGGTCCTGCGCGATCACCTGGGCGCGAAGGGAGTTGGCCGTGTCCTTGCCCCAGATCTTCACCGCCTCCGGAATCATCGCCATCGCATTGATGATCTGGGAGTTGCGCGACATGGAATCGAGATGGATGTTGGCCTTGCTCTGATGTGCGTTGGCTTCGCCGAAAGCGGCGGCCGTCGCGCGCTGGTTAAGCATCGTGATCATGAGCAGCATCAGTGCCGAGGCCGCGACGATGAACCCCTGATGCGGATGGATCAGGAACACCGCCAGCATCATGAAGGGAGCCATAGGCGCATCGAGGAACGACAGCAGCGTGCCGGATGTCAGGAAGGTTCTCAGCTGCTGCAGGTCGCCCAGGACCTGATATTCCTTGCCGTTGCTGTTGAGGGAGGCCCTGGCCGCGGCGCTGAGGATCGGCGCGCCCAGTTGGGCCGCGACCTCGACCGCCGTGCGCATCAGGATGAAGCGGCGAAGCGCGTCGAACATCGCCTGCAGCACGACGGCACCGACAATCACCACCGTCAGCATGACCAGCGTGTCGGCCGAGCGGCTGGTCAGGACGCGATCCGAAATCTGGAACAGGTAGATCGGGATCGCCAGGACCAGCATGTTGCAGGCAACGGTGAACATCATCACGATCGCCAGGTTTTTCCTGACCGCACTCAAACCGGCCTTGAGGGAGGCGCCGAAATCAACCGGTCCGAGGCGCTTGTGGAAGGCGCCGCTGCCGCCGCCACCGCCGCCCCGCCGGCCATTGTCGTCGCCGCGCGGGGGATCGCCGCCATCGGAGGTGCGCTCCCTTGCCACGATCGGGCCAGTGTCGCCATCTATGGTGATCATGCCTGGCGACTTGGGCACATCCTTCATTTCGGATTTCGATGGTTTTTCGGGCGTTTCCGGCACCGCCTTGGCTTGGGGGGCGGCCGTGCCTTGCGGCGCGGGCTGCGGCCTTGCAGCCGCCGGCGGCACTGTGGCGCCTTGCTTCTCGATCGGGGACGCGGCCTTGGGCTCGAGTCCACGCTGGGGCGGGGACTCCGGCCTTGCCGCCGCCGGTGCGGCCGTTGCGCCGTTCCTGTCGTTCGTCGATGCCGGCCTCGGCTCCTGCACCGGCTGTGCGGATCCGGGTCTTTGCGGCGCCGGCGTCGGCTCGGGAACGCGCGCCGGCGTGGAAGCAATGGCTGGAGCGCCGGCAGCGGTGTTCTGGCTCGAATGCCGCTCCTCAACCGGTCTGGCCGGTTGAGCGGAGGGTGCTAGGTTCGACCTGCCCGCCGCCGGCGCCGC
>NZ_RZOS01000187.1:0-10576 GCF_004022605.1 Mesorhizobium sp. M4B.F.Ca.ET.089.01.1.1 | reverse complement strand
ACGCAGTTGGTCGCGGCTTCTCGGTCTTTCTCGCCGAGATGAACGATCTGGCCAGCGGCACCTCGTCCGGCTCGACCAAGCTGATCCATGGCGGCCTGCGCTATCTCGAGTTCTACGAATTCCGCCTGGTGCGCGAAGCGCTGATGGAGCGCGAAGTTCTCTGGAAGAACGCGCCGCACATCATCTGGCCGATGCGTTTCGTGCTGCCCTATGCCGAGGGCCTGCGGCCGGCCTGGCTGATTCGGCTCGGCCTTTTCCTCTACGACCACATTGGCGGCCGCAAACTGCTGCCGGCGACGAAGACGCTGGACATGGCGAGGGACCCGGCCGGCAAGCCGCTGAAGCCGCTGTTCCGCAAGGCCTTCGAATATTCCGACGGCTGGGTCAACGATGCCCGGCTGGTAGCGCTAAATGCTCGCGACGCGGCCGACCGCGGCGCGATCATCCGCACCCGCACCAAGGTCGTCGGCGCGCGCCGTGACGGCGACCTCTGGGCAATCCGGCTCGAGGACGTGCGGACCGGCGAGACCGAGGAAGTCAAGGCCAGGCTTCTGGTCAACGCCGCCGGCCCCTGGGTCGACCACGTGCTGTCGGCGACGGTCGGCCAGAACGACGTCCACAATGTCCGTCTCGTGCAAGGCAGCCACATCGTCATCGCCAAGAAGTTCGACGACCCGCGCGCCTATTTCTTCCAGAACAAGGACGGCCGCATCATCTTCGCCATTCCTTACGAGGAAGAGTTCACGCTGATCGGCACCACCGACCGCGACTATCCGGGCGATCCGCATGAGGTGAAGATCAGCGACACCGAGATCGACTATCTGTGCGCGGCGGCGAGCGAGTATTTCGCTCAGGCCGTCAAGCGCTCGGACATCGTCTGGACCTATTCGGCCGTGCGCCCGCTCTATGACGACGGCGCCTCCAAGGCGCAGGAAGCGACCCGCGACTACGTGCTGAAGTCCGATGGCGGCGAGGGGGCAGCGCCGATCATCAACGCATTCGGCGGCAAGATCACCACCTATCGCCGGCTGTCGGAATCGATGCTGGAAAAGATCGAAGGCTTCCTCGGCAAGCGCGGCAAGCGCTGGACGGCGGACGCGCCTTTGCCGGGCGGCAACTTCCCTGCCACCGGCTTCGAGGCGCAAGTGGCGAAACTGAAGAGCGCTTATCCGTTCCTCGACCAGCGCCTGGCGCGCCGGCTGACCCGGCTCTACGGCACGCTGGCGCAGGCCGTGCTGGGCCTGGCCAAGTCGAATGCCGATCTCGGCCGCAACTTCGGCGCCGATCTCTATGAGGCCGAGGTACGCTATCTGGTCCAAAACGAATGGGCGCTGACCGCCGAGGATGTATTGTGGCGCCGGACCAAGCGCGGCCTGCATCTCAGCCGAGAGCAGGCGGCGACGCTCGACGAATTCATGCGTGGAATAAGCCGCCGCCACGTCGCGGCGGCCGAATAGGATGGCCGTGTGATGCACAGAGCCGGGGAGGAGGCATCATGCTGGAACTGAGAAACGTGTCGAAGACGGTCGGCGCGGCGGAGCACATCCGTGACGTGTCGCTGACACTTCAGCATGGCTCGCTCAACGTGCTGCTCGGCCCGACGCTGTCAGGCAAGACCAGCCTGATGCGGCTGATGGCCGGTCTCGACGCGCCGACGTCAGGCTCGGTCTGGTTCGACGGCAAGGATGTCACCGGCCAGCCGGTGCAGAAGCGCAACGTCGCCATGGTCTACCAGCAGTTCATCAACTACCCGGCGATGACAGTCTACGAGAATATCGCCTCGCCGCTCAGGGTCGCCGGCGCCGAGCAGTCGAAGATCGACAAGGAAGTGCGCAATGCCGCGGCACTCCTGAAGCTCACGCCCTATCTCGACCGCACGCCGCTCAGCCTTTCCGGCGGTCAGCAGCAGCGCACCGCGCTGGCGCGCGCCATCGTCAAGAACGCCAGCCTCGTCCTGCTTGACGAGCCGCTCGCCAATCTCGACTACAAATTGCGCGAGGAGTTGCGCGCCGAGCTGCCGAAGATCTTCGCCGCCGCCGGCACCATCTTCGTCTACGCCACCACCGAGCCGCACGAGGCGCTGCTGCTCGGCGGCAATACAGCGACGCTCGCCGAAGGCCGCATCACCCAGTTCGGACCGACCATCGAAGTGTTCCGCAAGCCGGTCGACCTTGTGACGGCGAAGACCTTCGCCGACCCGCCGCTCAACACCATCGTGCTTGCCAAGAAGGGTGCGGTCTTCCTGCTGGAAGGCGGCGTCACGCTGCCGGTGCCGGCGGAGCTCGTCGGCATCGCCGATGCAAGCTATACGATCGGCTTCCAGCCCCACCATCTGTCGCTGGAGCGCCCCAACGCAGCCGCCGTGCCGGTGCGCGCCAAGGTCACCATCACCGAGATCACCGGCTCGGAGAGCTTCATCCATCTCGATTTCGCCGACGCGCGCTGGGTGATGCTGACCCACGGCATCCGCGACTTCGAGCCGGACGCCGAAGTCGAGGTCTTCATCGACCCGCGCCACATCATGGTCTTCGACGGAAACGGCCGCGCCGTCGCCGCGCCGAAGCTGGCGGCTTGAGGAGGAAGCGATGGCACGCATCGACGTCAACCACATCCGCCACTCCTATCTGCCCAATCCGCAGAAGGACTCAGATTTCGCCCTGAAGGAGGTGCATCACACCTTCGAGGATGGCGGCGCCTATGCGCTGCTCGGGCCTTCCGGCTGCGGCAAGACCACGCTGCTCAACATCATTTCGGGGCTGCTGCACCCTTCGCACGGCCAGTTGCTGTTCAACGGCAAGGACGTCACCAGGCTGTCGACGCAGGAACGCAACATCGCTCAGGTGTTCCAGTTCCCGGTCATCTACGACACGATGACCGTCTACGACAATCTGGCCTTCCCGTTGCGCAACCGCGGCGTGCCGGAAGCCGATGTCGACCGCAAGGTGCGCGAGACGCTGGAGATGATCGATCTCGCGTCATGGGCGAACAGGAAAGCGTGCGGCCTGACCGCCGACCAGAAGCAGAAGATCTCGCTCGGCCGCGGCCTGGTCCGCTCCGACGTCAACGCCATTCTGTTCGACGAGCCGCTCACCGTCATCGATCCGCATATGAAATGGGTGCTGCGCTCGCAGTTGAAGCAGCTGCACCGCCGCTTCGGCTACACCATGGTCTACGTCACGCACGACCAGACCGAGGCGCTGACCTTCGCCGACCGGGTGGTGGTCATGTATGACGGCGAGATCGTCCAGATCGGCACGCCGGCCGAACTGTTCGAGCGCCCGCGCCACACCTTTGTCGGCTATTTCATCGGTTCGCCCGGCATGAACGTCATGCCGGTGGCGATCGACGGCAGGACCGCGACGCTCGGCAGCCAGCGCATCGAACTGCCGGGCGTGCCCAAGACTGTCGGTGCGAACGCCGGCGCCGGCTCGATCGAGCTCGGCATCCGCCCCGAATATGTCAGGCTCGGCCGCGACGGCATGGCCGTCAAGGTCAGCAAGGTCGAGGATGTCGGTCGCCATAAGGTGGTCCGCGCCAGCCTCGAGGGCCGCGAGATCGCCGCCGTCATCGGCGAGGACGACACCGTGCCGGCCGATCCGAAGGTTCGCTTCGACCCTGCAGGCATCAACATCTATGCCGATTCCTGGCGCGTCGAGATGGGGGCATAGATGGAAAAGACCTGGAACAACAAGGCCTGGTTCCTTGTCCTGCCGGTGCTGGTGCTGGTGGCGTTCTCGGCCGTCATCCCGCTGATGACCGTCGTCAATTATTCGGTGCAGGACACCTTCGGCAACAACGTCTTCTTCTGGGCTGGCACCGAGTGGTTCGAGGAGCTGTTGTCCTCCGACCGCTTCTGGGAAGCGATGGTCCGCAACCTGATCTTCTCCTTCATCATCCTCATCATCGAGGTGCCGCTCGGCATCTTCATCGCGCTCAACATGCCGAAGAAGGGCTGGGGCGTGCCGGTCTGCCTGGTGCTGATGGCGCTGCCGCTGCTGATCCCGTGGAATGTCGTCGGCACGATCTGGCAGGTCTTCGGCCGCAACGACATCGGCCTGCTCGGCTACTACGTCAATGCGCTCGGCATCGACTACAACTATGTCCAGGATCCGATCGACGCCTGGGTCACCGTCATCATCATGGACGTCTGGCACTGGACCAGCCTCGTCGTGCTGCTCTGCTATGCCGGCCTGGTCTCGATCCCGGATGCCTTCTACCAGGCGGCCAAGATCGACGGTGCCTCGCGCTGGGCGGTGTTCCGCTACATCCAGCTGCCGAAGATGCAGCGTGTGCTTCTGATCGCCGTGCTGCTGCGCTTCATGGACAGCTTCATGATCTACACCGAGCCTTTCGTCGTTACCGGCGGCGGCCCCGGCAATTCGACGACCTTCCTGTCGATCGACCTCGTCAAGACGGCGCTCGGCCAGTTCGACCTCGGTCCGGCGGCGGCCATGTCGTTGGTCTACTTCCTGATCATCCTGCTGTTGTCATGGGTCTTCTACACCGTGATGACCAACTACGACGCGGAGCGCTGAGATGAGCGGCGTCAACGAAAGAACAAACAGAGTGAGCGAGACGGCGGTTTCGGAAGGGCTGAGCAGCGCCCTGTCGCAGGACGAGGTGGCGCGGCTGATGCGGCGCCGCGGCGAGGAATCGCGCTGGTGGTGGATCGTGCCGACGGTCTACATCATCGTTATCCTGCTGCCGATCTACTGGCTCATCAACATGAGCTTCAAGACCAATGCCGAGATCGTCTCGTCGCTGACGCTCTATCCGCATGCGCCGACGCTCGCCAACTATCGCACCATCTTCAGCGACCCGTCCTGGTATTCGGGCTATATCAACTCGATCACCTATGTGGTGATGAACATGGTGATCTCGGTCGCCGTGGCGCTGCCGGCGGCCTATGCCTTCTCGCGCTACCGTTTCCTCGGCGACAAGCATCTGTTCTTCTGGCTGTTGACCAACCGCATGGCGCCGCCGGCGGTGTTCGCGCTGCCCTTCTTCCAGCTCTATTCGGCCTTCGGCCTGATCGACACCCATATCGCGGTGGCGCTGGCGCACTGCCTATTCAACGTGCCGCTAGCGGTGTGGATCCTCGAGGGCTTCATGTCGGGCGTGCCGAAGGAGATCGACGAGACCGCCTATATCGACGGCTATTCGTTCCCGCGCTTCTTCGTGAAGATCTTCATGCCGCTGATCGCCAGCGGCATCGGCGTCGCCTGCTTCTTCTGCTTCATGTTCTCCTGGGTGGAGCTGCTGATCGCGCGCACGCTGACCACCACCGACGCCAAGCCGATCGCCGCCACCATGACGCGCACCGTCTCGGCCGCCGGCATGGATTGGGGCCTGCTTGCCGCCGCCGGCGTGCTGACGCTGATCCCCGGCGCGCTGGTCATCTGGTTTGTCCGTAACTACATCGCCAAGGGCTTCGCCCTGGGGAGGGTATGACCATGAACCTCGACCTCTCCTGGATGGCGTGGACCTGGCCGACGGCGGCCTTCTTCGGAACCGTCTTCCTGCTGCTTTGCGGCATGGCGGCGTGGGAATATGCCTCGCCGGGCGGCAATCCGCGCATAGGCGTGCTCCGCTTCGAGACGACGCGCGGCGACCGTCTCTTCCTTTCGCTGCTTGGCAGCGCCTTCATCCATCTCGCTTGGCTGGGTCTGGTTGGGCCCAACCTGTGGTGGGCTCTCGCTCTCTCCGTAGTCTACGCCATCGGCGTGTTCCGCTACGTATAGAGGGGGAAACTGTTGGAGCGGTCGCGTGCCGGCGGCCGCTCCAGATCGCACTTGAAACCTAAATGTGGAGGAAACTTATGCGACGGCAAATTTTAACATCAACGACCGCCATTGTCCTATTGCTCGGGGCAGGCAATGCCTATGCCGGTATGGACGAGGCCAAGGCCTTCCTGGACAAGGAAATCGGTCCGCTGTCGACGCTCTCGCGCGCCGACCAGGAAAAGGAAATGCAGTGGTTCATCGACGCCGCCAAGCCGTTCGCCGGCATGGACATCAAGGTCGTCTCGGAAACCATCGCCACCCATTCCTATGAATCGCAGGTGCTGGCGCCGGCCTTCTCGGCCATCACCGGCATCAAGGTGACGCACGACACGATCCAGGAAGGCGACGTCGTCGAGAAGATCCAGACCCAGATGCAGACCGGCCAGAACCTCTATGACGGCTGGGTCAACGACTCCGACCTGATCGGCACCCACTGGCGCTACCAGCAGGTGCGCAACCTGTCCGACTGGATGGAAGGCGACGGCAAGGACGTCACCAATCCGAACCTCGACCTCAAGGACTTCATCGGCACCTCGTTCACCACGGCGCCGGACAAGAAGCTCTATCAGTTGCCCGACCAGCAGTTCGCCAACCTCTACTGGTTCCGCTACGACTGGTTCAACGACGAGAAGAACAAGGCCGACTTCAAGGCCAAGTACGGCTACGACCTCGGCGTGCCGGTCAACTGGTCGGCCTATGAAGATATTGCCGAATTCTTCACCGGCCGCGAGATCGACGGCAAGAAGGTCTATGGCCACATGGACTACGGCAAGAAGGACCCGTCGCTCGGCTGGCGGTTCACCGACGCCTGGCTGTCCATGGCCGGCAACGGCGACAAGGGCATCCCGAACGGTCTGCCGGTCGACGAATGGGGCATCAAGGTCGACGAGAATTCACGTCCGGTCGGCTCCTGCACCGCGCGCGGCGGCGACACCAACGGCCCGGCTGCCGTCTACTCGATCCAGAAGTACCTCGACTGGCTGAAGGCCTACGCTCCGGCCGAAGCCCAGGGCATGACCTTCTCCGAATCCGGCCCGGTGCCGGCGCAGGGTGCGGTCGCACAGCAGATCTTCTGGTACACCGCCTTCACGGCTTCGATGGTCGACGCCGGCGCCAAGGCGGTTATGAACGACGACGGCACGCCGAAGTGGCGCATGGCGCCGTCGCCGCACGGTGTCTACTGGAAGGACGGCATGAAGCTCGGCTACCAGGACGTGGGTTCATGGACGCTGATGAAGTCGACGCCGACCGACCGCGCCAAGGCCGCCTGGCTCTACGCGCAGTTCGTCACCTCGAAGACCGTCGACGTCAAGAAGAGCCATGTCGGCCTGACTTTCATCCGCGAGAGCACGATCCACGACAAGAGCTTCACCGAGCGTGCTCCGAAGCTCGGCGGCCTGATCGAGTTCTACCGCTCGCCGGCCCGCGTCCAGTGGTCGCCGACCGGCACCAACGTGCCTGACTATCCGAAGCTGGCTCAGCTCTGGTGGCAGGCGATCGGCGATGCCTCGTCCGGCGCCAAGAGCGCGCAGGAAGCCATGGACTCGCTCTGCGCCGAGCAGGAAAAGGTCATGAGCCGCATCGAGAAGTCGGGCGTCCAGGGCGATATCGGCCCGAAGATGGCCGAAGAGCATGACCTCGCCTACTGGAACGCCGACGCGGTCAAGAAGGGCAATCTCGCGCCTCAGCTGAAGATCGAGAACGAGAAGGAAAAGCCGATCACCATCAACTATGATGAGCTGGTCAAGAGCTGGCAGAAGTAAGACTGACTGATGCGGGCGTCAGCGCCCGCATGGATCCTGCGGGGGAGGCGGCTTTTGCCGTCTCCCCTGTTGCATGAAGAGTGGAGGGAACGGCAATGAGCGGCTTTGTGCTTGCCATCGATCAAGGGACCACATCGACCAGGGCGATCCTGTTCGACGACAAGATGAAAGTCGCCGGCACCGGCCAGCAGGAATTCACCCAGCATTATCCGGCCTCAGGCTGGGTCGAGCACGATCCGGAGGAGATCTGGGCAAGCGTGGTGGCGACGGTGAAGGCCGCGCTGAAGACGGCCGGCAGCAATGCCTCGGATGTGGCGGCGATCGGCATCACCAACCAGCGCGAGACCGTCGTCATCTGGGACAGGGCGACCGGCAAGCCGATCCACAACGCCATCGTCTGGCAGGACCGCCGCACCGCGCCGCTCTGCCAGAAGCTGAAGAAGCAGGGGCTGGAAAAGACTTTTACCAATAAGACCGGTCTACTGCTCGATCCCTATTTCTCCGGCACCAAGATTGCCTGGATGCTGGACAAGGTGAAGGGCGCCAGAAAGCGCGCCGAAAAGGGCGAACTGCTCGCCGGCACCATCGACAGTTTCCTGATCTGGCGGCTGACCGGTGGCAAGGTCCACGCCACCGACGCAACCAATGCCTCGCGCACGTTGGTCTACAACATCGAGAAGAATGTGTGGGACGACGAGCTGCTGTCGATCCTGCGCATCCCGGCCGCGCTGCTGCCCGAGGTGAAGGACTGCGCCGATGACTATGGCGTGACCGAGAAGGGTTTGTTCGGCGCCGAAATAAGAATCCTCGGCGTCGCCGGCGACCAGCACGCGGCGACCATCGGCCAGGCCTGTTTCGAGCCCGGCATGATGAAATCGACCTACGGCACCGGCTGCTTCGCGCTGCTCAACACCGGCGCCGATCTGGTGCGCTCGAAGAACCGGCTGCTCACCACAATCGCCTACCGGCTGAACGGCAAGACCACTTATGCGCTGGAAGGCTCGATCTTCATCGCCGGCGCCGCTCTGCTCGGCCTTGCCGATCACCTTGATGCCGTCGCGCAGCCATTGCACGGCGGCGCGCTCGCGGCAGCCGCCGATCCGGCGCAGAATGTGTATCTGGTGCCGGCCTTCGTCGGCCTCGGCGCGCCGCATTGGGACGCCGAGGCGCGCGGCGCGATCTTCGGCCTGACCCGCAACTCAGGCCCGGCGGAGTTTGCCCGCGCGGCATTGGAATCCGTCGCCTATCAGACCCGCGACCTGCTCGACGCCATGCGCAAGGATTGGAAGGGGGCATCCGCGAAAACCGTGCTGCGGGTCGACGGCGGCATGGTCGCTTCCGACTGGACCATGCAGCGCCTGGCCGACATCCTCGACGCGCCGGTCGACCGGCCGACCATCCTCGAGACGACCGCGCTCGGTGCCGCCTGGCTGGCGGGCTCGAAGGCGGGCGTGTGGCCGAAGGCGAAGGACTTCGCCAAGACCTGGGCGCTCGACCGCCGCTTCAAGCCGGAGATGGACGCTGCGACACGCTCCGCCAAGCTGGCGGGCTGGCGCGACGCTGTGCGCAGAACGCTGAGCGTGCCATAAGAAGCCCCATCAGGCGCTGAGTACTGGGGGCGAGAGGGAATGGATCCCTTGAGGCGCTCGGCTGGGAACTGACCGGCGCCATGGTTCGAATCTGCGGTGCGCTCGGCGCCTACCGCTCCCCGCGCGGTGAAGGCGGAGGCCTGTATCTGATCTTCAAAACCATCAGCTGGGCCAGCTGATCCGCGCATCACTTCCTTTGCGACCGGGATATCGCGAAAGGCCCGTGCCGTTGCCGGCACGGGCCTTCGCAGCCTCCCGTGTTCCGATGATCAGGTCAGTAGGGCGAAATGCACTGCTGACGCGGGCCGTTGTACGGCTGGAACGTATTGTCCCAGGCGCGATAGGACCGGTACCGGTCGTAGCACCACTGCACATGCGCATCGCCGCCGCGATAGACACGGGTCCGGTTGCTGTTGACGATGGCGCCGGTGATCAGCGCGCCGGTCGCGAAGGCAGCCAGCGGGAACCAGAAGTCGCCATGGCGGCGATAGCCGCGGCGATATTCGCGATAGCCGCGATGGCCATTCCAGTACATGTCACCGTTGCGCGAATAGACGCGGTTGCGCGAGATGGTGCGGTGCCGTCGCCACTCCTGGTACTGGACGGTCTGGACATCAGACGAAAGCCCTTGCGGCTGCGGCGCATAGATTGGCTGGGCATTCACGGCTATGACGTCCGCTGCCACGAACGAAGCCGACAGCGCGGCCGCCAGCAGGCTTGATGCGATCCTGTTCATCGCTCTTCTCCTCGAAGGGTGTTGATGTCCCTTGTGGGAAAAAAACGGGTGACGTAGGCAATTGTTCCCACGTTCCCGTCCAGATTGCAGAATGCGCCCTGACGGTAGCAACGCTTTGGAGGCAAGGCCGGCCTTCGACCCTCTCACGCGCTGTGCCGCGCACGCTCGCATGGCTCACAATGCCGCGCCGGACACGGCTTGAAGGCCATGTTTTTCCGGTTGACCGGTCGATGCACTCTCCCTATGTTCCGCCCAATTTCGAGGGCGGCCTTATTCGAGCCCGCGGGAGCGCGTAGCTCAGCCGGTAGAGCAACTGACTTTTAATCAGTAGGTCATGGGTTCGAATCCCATCGCGCTCACCACATTAATCAACGAATTCAGAAAGATATCGTTTCGCCAGAAACGAACGCAACTGGTTTTCCACGAGGCTAACGGGCTGCTTGAAGTTCTTCGCGACGTGCGCCTTGTTAGGGCGCACGGCCCGAGAGGGCAAACCTCTCATTATTTAATCTTTCTTGATTCCATAGGCCCCAGCCGTCCAGCGCGATCGATCATCTAGTTGGGGCGAGCGCGACGCGTGTCTGTTGGCGTCGGCCACCTTCTGCTTTTATATCCCGTTATATCGGCCTATAATTGCGGCCGCCGACAAACGTCCCCCAAACTTGCTGTTTGCCGGTTAGGCCCGGCGGTCGCGACACCCCACCC
>NZ_RZOS01000186.1:0-10652 GCF_004022605.1 Mesorhizobium sp. M4B.F.Ca.ET.089.01.1.1 | reverse complement strand
CATCGGCGGCGGCGAGACCGGTGAAGCCGCCGCCGATGATGGCGGCATCGTAATGACCCTCGACCGGGCCTTGCGCCGCGCCGGAAAAGTCGGGGGTGGTGTCGTGCCAGTAGGAGACGAACTTCATCGGCAATCCGCCCTGTTTCAGAGACCGACCACGCCTGGAAGGCCCGAAATATCTGATATCTCGACATAGCCGTAGTACGGGTTGGCCGGTTCGTGGCCGCGGTTGACCCAGACCTTGTTCTTGATGCCGAGATCATGGGCCGACATCAGGTCGTAGCGGAATGACGACGAGCAGTGAAGGATGTCCTCCGGACCGCAGCCCAGCCTGTCGAACATATATTCGAAGGCCTTGAAGCGCGGCTTGTAGGCCTGCGCCTGCTCGGCCGTGTAGACGGCATGGAACGGCGCGCCGAGCTTCTCGACATTGGACATGATCTGCGCGTTCATGGCGTTGGACAGGATGACCAGCGGAATTTCCTTGGCGACCTTGGCGAGGCCCGCCGGAACGTCGGCATGCGGCCCCCAGGTCGGGACGCGCTCATAGACCATCTTCGCGTCCTCCGGGCTGAAGGCGACGCCGTTGCGCTTGCAGGAACGCTCGAGCGCGTTGTGGACGACATCGGCATAGGGCTTCCAGTCGCCCAGGATCTCGTCCAGCCGGTACGCCGCGAAATTCTTGATGAACTCCTGCATGCGCGGCTCGTCGAGCCGGCTGCCGTAGAGGTCGCGTGCGGCTTCCGCCATCTGGAAATTGGTCAACGTGCCGTAGCAGTCGAAGGTGATGTATTTGGGCCTGAAGGAAGCCATGTCCGTCGATCTCCGGTGGAAGCACATCCGCGTTCGGATGAATTCATCATAGGACGGCAGAAGGCGGCCGACCTGACCGAAATCGGCGTCCCGAAAGCAGAAAGTTCCGTATCCGCCATCCGGTTTGGCACGCTGTAGCATCTGTTGTGGCGATTACGTCGTCGCGCGAGACGTGAAGCGCGTCCGCCGCGGCGGGCGCGCCAGCACAAGATGCGGCGCATGCCTCGCGCTACGGCGAAAGATACTGTCCAAGCCAAAGCCTTCAGACGATCTGCGGCGCGCCGATGGCCGAGACTTGATCAGCAGACGAAAGGATGCCTCATGCAGCAGGGCGAGATCGAACTCCAGGCCTTCGGGCCGGACCATATAGAGGGTGCGGTAGCGCTTTCTCGCCAGGAGAATTGGCCGCATCGCCCGCAGGACTGGCAGATGGCGCTGCAGCTCTCGAGCGGCGCTGTCGCGCTCGACGACCAGGGCCGTGTCACCGGCACCATCCTGGTAACGCCCTATGGTAATGACTGCGCCATGATCAACATGGTGATCGTCGACAGGAACGTGCGGGGCCAGGGGCTCGGGCGCCGGCTCATGGATCAGGCCATCGCGCTCGCAGGCGAGCGTCCGCTACGGCTGGTCGCGACGGCGGATGGCGAGCCGCTCTATGAAAAGCTCGGCTTCGTGCCCTCCGGTACGATCCTGCAGCATCAGGGGAAGGTGACGGAGCTTGACGCGCCCGACGGCGTGGAAGCCGCAAGCATTGGCGATCTGCCGGAAATCAAAGCGCTCGATCGCGACGCTTATGGCGCCGACCGGGAAGCCCTGATCGACGCGCTGGCCGAGCGCGGCCACTTCGCAATCATCCGCCGCAACGGCGCCATCGAGGCCTATGCCGCGATCCGTCCTTTCGGGCGCGGCGAGGTGATCGGCCCGGTCATCGCGGGAAGCGCCGAGGCCGCGAAAGACTTGATCAGCTTTTTCGCCGCGCCGCGCGGCGGCGCCTTCCTGCGCGTGGATACCGACAGCCGGACCGGTATCGATGGCTGGCTCACCGAAATCGGCCTCGTCCATGTCGGCGGCGGCGTGGCCATGGACCGTCCGCCCAAGCCGGGGTCGGAACAGGCCAGGCCAAAAGTTTACGCCCTCGCCAACCAGGCGCTCGGCTAGGAGGACAACAATGCTCGCCAATTCCCTGATCGAACTCGACCGCGCCCATCTCGTCCATCCGGTCTCCTCATACCGCGGCCATGAGGCGCTCGGCGTGCGTGTCCTGAAATCGGCCAAGGGCGCCACCGTGACCGAAGCATCCGGCCGGCAGTTGATCGACGGCTTCGCCGGCTTGTGGTGCGTCAATGCCGGCTACGGCCACGACAGCATCGTCGAGGCGGCGGCCCGGCAGATGCGCGAGCTGCCCTATGCCACCGCCTATTTCGACCTCGGCTCGGAGCCGGCCATTCGCCTCGCCTCGGAACTGGCCGAGCGCGCTCCGGGCGACCTCAATCACGTCTTCTTCACCCTCGGCGGCTCGGACGCGGTCGACAGCACCATCCGCTTCGTCCGCTACTACTGGAATGCCAGGGGCGAGCCGAAACGCGACCAGTTCATTTCCATCGAACAGGGTTATCACGGATCGTCGGTTGTCGGCGCGGGCCTGACCGCGCTGCCCGTCTTTCACGCCGGTTTCGGCATTCCCTTCGAATGGCAGCACAAGATCCCCTCGCCCTACCCTTATCGCAACCCGGTAGGCGAGGACGGCAACACCATCATCGCCGCATCGCTCGCCGCGCTGAAGGCCAAGATCGAGGAGATCGGACCGGAGCGGGTCGCCGCCTTCTATGCCGAGCCGATCCAGGGCTCGGGCGGCGTCATCGTCCCGCCGAAGGGTTGGATCAAGGCGATACGCGAGCTCTGCCGGGAGTACGGCATCCTGTTCATCGCCGACGAGGTGATCACCGGCTTCGGGCGCACGGGACCCCTGTTCGCTTGCGCGGACGAGGACATCGTTCCCGATTTCATGACGACCGCAAAGGGGCTGACCTCCGGCTATGTCCCGATGGGCGCCGTGTTCATGGCCGATCATGTCTACGACGTCATCGCCGACGGCGCGGGCGCCGCTGCGGTCGGCCACGGCTACACCTATTCGGCCCATCCCGTCAGCGCCGCCGTCGCGCTCGAGGTGCTGAAGCTCTACGAAGACGGCCTTCTGGACAACGGCATCAAGGCCGGCGCCCGCCTGATGACGGGATTGGCAAGCCTGCGCGACCACCCGCTCGTCGGTGATGTGCGCGGTCGCGGCATGCTGGCCGCGATCGAGCTGGTGGTCGACAAGACGAAGAAAACACCGCTTCCGGCGTCGGCCATGCCGGCGCGGCGCGTCTTCGACAGGGCGTGGGACAACGGTCTCATCATCCGCGCCTTTGCCAACGGTGTCCTCGGCTACGCGCCGCCGCTCTGCTGCACCGACGGCGACGTCGACGCTATCATCGAGCGCACGCGCCTCACGCTCGACCAGACGCTGGACGATCCCGACGTCCGTCAGGTCCTGGCATGACGGGCGACGAATATTTCGTATCTCGAAATATCGCCGGGGCAGACGATTTCGCAATTTTGTGCCGCCCCCTCACGCCTTTTCGGCGAATCCAGCGCGGGGGAAGTGCCAGACTGCTTATAAGACAAGGCCAGAAAGCGCGGATTTATGGGCTTTCGAAAAAGGCCAACGCCCCGGACAGCACGGAATTTTGTTCTGTTCAGCACCATGCAATCCGGTATCGCGCAGAGGAGAGCTAGTTTCTTGGCCAGGGCTTTCAGCGAATTCAAGTACATGACCTTCGATGTCGTCGGCACGCTGATCGACTTCGAAGGCGGCATCACGACTTGCCTGGCCGGGATTGCCGCCGAGGCTGGCGTCTCCATCGATGGCGAAGCCGCGCTGGCACTCTACCGGCAGGCCCGCTACATGCCCGATGCCGGCCTGTTTCCCGACGATCTGGTGCGTGTGTACATGGTCATCGCGCCGCAGCTCGGCCTGCCGGCAGACGAGAAATTCGGCGTCCGCCTGCGCGATTCCGCCAGCGTCTGGAAAGGTTTCCCCGACAGCGCGGCGGCATTGGCGGACCTTGCGAAATCCCACAAGCTGATTGCCATGACCAATGCCCGACGTTGGGCCCTCGACCATTTCGAGAAACAGCTCGGATCGCCCTTCTTCGCCACCTTCACCGCCGACGATACCGGAACGGAGAAACCGGATCCGGCGTTCTTCCAGAAGGTCTTCGATTTCGTCGCCTCAAGGGGCGACAGCAAGGACGACATCCTGCACGTCGCGCAAAGCCAGCATCACGACATCGGCATATCCCGGGCACTTGGCCTGACCAATTGCTGGATCGAACGCCGGCATGCCCAGAAGGGCTATGGCGGCACGATCGAGCCCGAGCGCTTCACCGTGCCGGACTACCACTTCACCTCGATGGCCTCCCTCGCGGCGGCCGTTCGGGAAAGCCTGAAGGAACGGACCTGAACCCAAGCCCGGACAGCCGCAGCAAGACGAGCATGCCGACCAAACAAACAGAAAGGGGAATGACATGACCGACAAGATCACGAACTGGACCAGCGCAGACGATGCCATGGTCGAGAACGCCATCCGGCGGGGCGCGAGCCGCCGCGAACTCCTCAAGATGCTGTTGGCCGGTGGCGCCGCGGTCGCCGCGGGCAGCCTGGTGCTTGGCCGCGCCAGCCAGGCCGTCGCCGCCGAGCCGGTTTCCGGCGGAAGCTTCAAGGCGGCCGGCTGGTCGTCCTCGACCGCCGACACGCTCGATCCGGCAAAGGCGTCGCTCTCCACCGACTATGTCCGCTGCTGCTCGCTCTACAACCGCCTGACTTTCCTCGACAAGGATGGTGTCACTCAGATGGAGCTGGCCGAAAGCTTCGACAGCAAGGACGCCAAGACCTGGACCGTGAAGCTGCGCAAGGGCGTCACATTCCACGACGGCAAGGACCTCACGGCCGACGACGTCGTCTACTCGCTGAAGCGCCATCTCGACAAAGCGGTTGGCTCCAAGGTGGCCAAGATCGCGGCGCAGATGACCGGCTTCAAGGCGGTCGACAAGTCGACCGTCGAAATCACGCTCGCCGACCCGAATGCCGACCTGCCGACCATCCTGGCGCTGCACCATTTCATGATCGTGGCGGACGGCACCACCGACTTCTCCAAGGGCAACGGCACCGGCGCTTTCGTGCTGCAGACGTTCGAACCGGGCGTGCGTTCGGTCGTCACCAAGAACAAGAACTACTGGAAGTCGGGCAAGCCCTATCTCGCAACCTTCGAATTCATCGCCATCACCGACGACAGTGCTCGCGTCAACGCCCTGCTTTCCGGCGACATCAATTTTGCCGCATCGATCAATCCGCGCTCAATGAAGCTCCTGGAGAGCCAGCAGGGCTTCGAACTGTCGAAGACGACCGCGGGCAACTACACCGACCTCAACATCCGGCTCGACATGGATCCGGGCAGCAAGGCCGACTTCGTGGCCGGCATGAAGTACCTCGTCAACCGCGAGCAGATCGTCAAATCGGCATTGCGCGGCCTTGGTGAGGTCGGCAACGACCAACCTGTCTCGCCGGCGAACATCTTCCACAACGCCGACATCAAGCCGAAGGCATTCGACCCGGACAAGGCGAAGTTCCACTTCCAGAAGTCAGGCCTGCTCGGCCAGTCCATCCCGGTGATCGCGTCCGACGCCGCGACCTCGTCGATCGACATGGCGGTGATCATCCAGGCCGCCGGCGCGGATATCGGCATGAAGCTGGACGTCCAGCGCGTCCCATCCGACGGCTACTGGGACAATTACTGGCTCAAGGCGCCGATCCATTTCGGCAACATCAATCCGCGCCCGACGCCGGACATCCTGTTCTCGCTCCTCTACGCTTCC
This sequence comes from Mesorhizobium sp. M4B.F.Ca.ET.089.01.1.1, assembly GCF_004022605.1. Taxonomy (NCBI): domain Bacteria; kingdom Pseudomonadati; phylum Pseudomonadota; class Alphaproteobacteria; order Hyphomicrobiales; family Phyllobacteriaceae; genus Mesorhizobium; species Mesorhizobium sp. M4B.F.Ca.ET.089.01.1.1. The sequence continues at coordinate 4,920 of NZ_RZOS01000186.1, read as the reverse complement.
AGCGCCCCCTGGAACGAAAGCCAGTACAAGTCCGAGAAGTTCGACAAGCTGCTTGTCGAGGCGCGCGGCTCGCTCGACCAGGCCAAGCGCAAGGAAATCTACAACCAAATGCAGGTCATGGTCTCCGAGGAGGCCGGCACCATCATCCCGGCCTACATCTCCAACGTCGATGCCCTCTCCAGCAAGGTGAAGGGTTTGGAGGCGAACCCGCTTGGTGGCATGATGGGCTACGCAATGGCGGAATATCTCTGGCTCGAAGCCTGAGGGGCGACTGCCGGGGGCCGGTCAGTCGGTCCCCCGGCACTGCATTGCGCAAGATGGTTGGCCGAACGCACCGCAGGGAGCGCTTTCAATGACGTCTGGGGTTCTCAACCTCGTGCTGAAGCGGCTAGGGATCGCGGCCATCACGCTATTGATAGTGCTGTTCGCCGTGTTCTTCGCCACCAGCATGCTGCCTGGCGACACCGCGTCGATCCTGCTCGGCCAGGCGGCGACTCCCGAGGCGGTCGCCGGCCTGCGCGAGGCCATGCATCTCAACGACCCGGCGATCCTGCGCTTCCTGCGCTGGCTTGTCGGCCTGCTCCACGGCGACCTCGGCACCTCCTATGCCAATGAGATGCCTGTTGCGGCTCTGATCGGCGGGCGCCTGGTCAACACCATGAAGCTCGCCGGCATCACCGCGCTGCTCTCGGTGCCGCTGGCGCTGACGCTCGGCATCACCGCCGCGATGTTGCGCGGCTCCGTCTACGACCGCACCGTCACTGTGCTTTCGATCGGCGTCATCTCCGTGCCGGAGTTCATGGTCGCCACGCTGGCGGTCTTGCTCTTCGCCGTTTATCTCAGATGGCTGCCGGCGCTGTCGTCGGTCAACGAGGCGCATTCGCTGACCGATCTCGTGCGCATCTATGCAATGCCGGTGATCACGCTCACCTTCGTCATCTCCGCCCAGATGATCCGCATGACGCGCGCCGCAGTAATCGAAACGCTCTCCACGCCTTATGTCGAGATGGCTCTCCTCAAAGGCGCCTCGCGCAGCCGCATGGTGCTGCGGCACGCGCTTCCCAACGCGCTCGGGCCGATCGTCAACGCGATCGCGCTTTCCTTGTCCTATCTGGTCGGCGGCGTGATCATCGTCGAGACGATCTTCAACTATCCGGGCATCGCCAAGCTGATGGTCGATGCGGTCGCGACCCGCGACCTGCCGCTGATCCAGAGCTGCGCGATGATCTTCTGCCTCGGCTATCTTCTCCTCATCACGGCCGCCGACATCGTCGCCATCATGTCCAACCCGAGGCTGAGATGACGACAGCGCGCACGACAACCTCCCGACGATCCTTCCTGGGCCACAGCTACAACCTCGTCGGCGTCGTGGCCTCGCTGGTCATCCTGGCGTGGACACTGATCGCGATCTTCGCGCCTTACATCATTCCCCATCCCATCGGCGACATCGTCGACGACGACTATTTCGGCCCGATGCGTCAGGGGCTGTGGCTCGGCTCGGACTATCTCGGGCGCGACATGCTCTCTCGGGTTCTGATGGGCGCGCGCTACACAGTCGGCATATCGCTTGCGGCCGTCTCCATCGCCTGCTTTTCCGGCGTCGTGCTGGGTATGATAGCGGCCGTCACCGGCGGCTGGCTCGACACCTGCCTCAGCCGCTTCCTCGACGCCATGAACTCCATCCCCAGCAAGCTGTTCGGCCTTGTCGTCGTCGCCGCGGTCGGTTCGTCGATCCCGGTGCTGATCCTGACGCTCGCCGTCATCTATATCCCCGGCGCCTACCGCTTCGCGCGCGCGCTCGCCGTCAACATCAACACCATGGACTTCATGACCGTCGCGCGTGTCCGCGGCGAGAGCACCCTCTATCTCATCGGCTCCGAGATCCTGCCCAACATCATCCGCCCGGTGCTCGCCGACTTCGGTTTGCGCTTCGTCTTCATCGTTCTGCTGCTCTCTGGCCTGTCCTTCCTTGGGCTCGGCCTGCAGCCGCCGCTCGCCGACTGGGGCGCGCTGGTGCGCGAGAACATCGGCGGCCTGCCCTTCGCGGCCCCCGCCGTCATCGTGCCTTCGCTGGCGATCGCCAGCCTCACCATCAGCGTCAACCTGCTGATCGACAACCTGCCGCAGAAGATCAGGGACCGGGACGCATGAGCAATCTCGTCGAGGTCAGGAACCTGAGGATCGAAGCGACGACCGACGCCGGACGGCTTGTCGAGATCATCAAGGGCGTCAGCCTCGACATAGCCGACGGCGAGATCGTCGCCCTGATCGGCGAAAGCGGCTCCGGCAAGACTACGGTAGCGCTCTCGCTGATGGGCTATGCGCGGCCCGGCTGCCGGATCACCGGCGGCGAGATCAACGTCAACGGCAAGAACATGGCCGGCCTTTCCGAAAAGGAACGGGCCAGGCTGCGCGGCACCGACATTGCCTATGTTCCGCAAAGTGCCGCCGCCTCCTTCAACCCTTCCTCCACCATCATGGAGCAGGTCATCGAGGTCACGCGCATCCACAAGCTGATGCCGCCCGAGCGGGCGCGAAAGCGCGCAGTCGAGCTGTTCAGGGCCTTGTCGCTGCCGGACCCGGAAGGGATCGGCGCCCGTTATCCGCACCAGGTTTCGGGCGGTCAATTGCAGCGGCTGTCGGCGGCCATGGCGCTCATCGGCGATCCCAAGCTGGTGATCTTCGACGAGCCGACGACGGCACTCGACGTGACGACGCAGATCGACGTGCTGAAGGCATTCAAGTCGGTCATGCGGGCGGGCGGGATCGCAGGTGTCTATGTTTCCCACGACCTCGCGGTCGTCGCCCAGATCGCCGACCGCATCGTGGTGCTGAAGGGCGGCGAGGTGCAGGAAACCGGCACCACGGCGGCAATCCTGTCAGCTGCCCGGCACCCCTATACGCGTGAACTGCTGGCTGCCTTCGAACCGAAGCCGCGGCAGGGGCAAGCCGACGCGGATGCCGGGACGAAGCAACTGCTGCGCATAGACAATGTGACGGCCGGCTATGGCGCGATGCGGGCTGACGGACTGCCACTCATCCGCGCGGTCGATTCCGTCAGCCTGGTCGTCGAGAAGGGGCGCAATCTCGGCGTCATCGGCGAATCCGGCTGCGGAAAATCGACGCTGGCGCGCGTCATTGCCGGCATCCATCCTGCCGCGGCCGGCGCCATCGTCTTCGATGGCAAGGACCTGCAGCGCGCCGCCAGGAAACGCAGCCAGGACCAGCTGCGCGAGATGCAGATCGTGTTCCAGTACGCCGATACCGCGCTCAATCCGGCCAAGCCGGTGGAGGACATCATCTCCCGCCCGCTCGCCTTCTATCACCGGCTGGACAGGCAGGCGCGCTCGAGGCGCGTCGACGAACTGCTCGACATGGTGCGCCTGCCGAGGGCGCTGCGCTACCGGCATCCATCGGAGCTCTCGGGCGGCCAGAAGCAGCGCGTGAATTTCGCGCGCGCGCTGGCGGCCGACCCCAAGCTCATCATCTGCGACGAAATCACCTCGGCGCTCGACACGGTGGTGGCGTCCGCGGTGATCGAACTGCTCAAGGAGCTGCAGCGCGAGCTGGGGCTCTCCTACATCTTCATCAGCCACGACCTGTCGGTCGTCGAGGCGATCTGCGACGAGATCATGGTCATGTACAATGGCCAGCGGGTGGAGCAGATCACGCCAGACAAGGTGAAGGCGCCCGCCCACCCCTACTCCAAGCTACTGTTCTCTTCGGTGCCGAAGCTCGATCCGACCTGGCTCGACGGCCTGGTGCGCGACCCCGAGCTCGTCAGCCAATACGGCCACCGCTAGAAGCAATTCCAGGAACGGTTTTCCGTCTTTGTCTTGAGACGGATGGTTAGAGCGACGATGCGCGGAGCCTCACATCGGGAACAGGCTGGGCAGCGGCATGTGCGCCTTGACGATGGGGGACTTCAGCACGACGAAGGAGAAATACTTGTCGATGCCGATATCCATGTCGGTTAGCCGTTCCATGATCGTCTGGTACTCGCCGATGCCGGCGGTTACGAATTTCATCAGGTAATCGTAGCCGCCCGAGACGAGGTGGCATTCGATCACCTGGTCGATCTTCTCGACGACAGCGAGGAAACGGGCGAAGTCGACCTGGCGGTGGTTCTTCAAGGTGATCTCGGTGAACACGGTCAGCGTCTGGCCGAGCTTGCCGATGTTGATCTGCGCGGAATAGCCCTCGATGTAGCCTTCCGACTGCAGTTTCTTGACCCGCATCAGGCAAGGGCTCGGCGACAGATGCACGAGGTCGGCCAGTTCCACATTGGTGATGCGGCCGTTCTTCTGCAATTCGTGAAGAATCTTGATGTCGATCCGATCCAGTTTCATGGCCGTCTCCAAAGATCGCATGCCACAGCACAAAATGCTGCCGTACCAACAGCCTTGACACTATCACAGCCCGCTGGCCTGTCCATCCGAGCGGACACCGCTTTGAAACGCAGCGAGTTCCGATTTCGACCGAGCTGCCGAAATAAAATTCTGCTTCGGCTTCAACTGCGGCAGCGGCTGCCTGCGCAACGCGTTAGATTGGCGCGTGAAGGTAGAGAGACCATGCGCGCGCCGCTGCAGCAAATCGAGACATCTGGCAAACTGCCGCAATCCGCGGACGTGGTGGTGATCGGCGGTGGCATCGTCGGTGTCTTCGCGGCCTACTATCTGGCCAGGCGCGGCATGCAGGTCGCGCTTGTCGAAAAGGGACGCATCGGCGCCGAGCAATCCTCCAGGAATTGGGGATGGTGCCGCCAGCAGAACCGCGACGCCCGCGAACTGCCGATGGCGACCCACAGCCTCGATTTGTGGGACAGCTTTGCGGCGGCGACCGGCGAAGACACCGGCTTTCGCCGCTGCGGCCTGCTTTATCTCAGCAATAACGAGGCGGAACTGGCCGGCTGGGCGCGCT
>NZ_RZOS01000185.1:0-10659 GCF_004022605.1 Mesorhizobium sp. M4B.F.Ca.ET.089.01.1.1 | reverse complement strand
TCACCGCGCACTACAACCGGGCGGCGCTGTTGCCGCAGGCGATCGCCTCGGTTCGCCGCCAGGACTATCCGAACATCGAATTGGTCGTCGTCGACGACGGCAGCACCGATCCGGACGCGGTTCGGCTGCTGGCGGAACTCGAACCGGAGTTCGAGCAGCGCGGCTGGCGGATCATCCGGCAAAAGAACGGCTTCCTCGGCAAGGCGCGCAACACCGGCATCCGCGCCGCCAAGGGTTCGCTGATCCTGTTCCTGGACGACGACAATGCGCTGTTCCCAAACGCCGTCAGCACGCTTGTCGCCGGCATGCAGAACTCCGGCGCCGATATATGCACGACCTTTGCCAAGTGGCTCAACGAGCCCTTCGTGCCGCCGGATACCAAGAGCGGCTACATGCTCTATTTCCCGGTCGGCGGCCCCACCGACATCGCCCTGATCACCAATCCCTATGGCGATGCCAATGCGATGTTCCGGCGCGAGGTGTTCGACAAGATCGGCTACCTCAACGAAGAGCGCGGTTTTTCCGCCAGCGATTGGGAATTCTTCCTACGCGCCGACCTCGCCGGCCTGGAGGTCGTTACCGTGCCGGAGCCGCTCTATTGGTACCGGTCGGCGCCGACAGGCATGAACCGGAATGCCGAGTGGCTGAGGAACCGCAGGCCGATCATCGAGGTCTTCCGCAAGCACAAATTCGCGCGAACGGACATGTTCGTGCAGCTCGGCATCAGCTCGAACACGGCCAGCCACGAGAAGGACCTCAACCTCTGGAATCTGGAATTGCGGGTCAAGGACGAGCGGTATCTGAGGCTGAGCGCGGGTTCCGCCAATGCCCCGGACGCGATGCAGCTGCTGGCCGAGATCGCGGCCCGGGAAGGCCGGGCGGACACCGCGATTTCGCTGCTCGCCCACGCGGGGCGGTCCGACTTTACGCTTGGCGTGGTCGACATGCTCAAGGCAGCCGCCGACGAGACCGTGCCGGAACTGCATTCCTCGCTCTATCGCGAGCACTACCTTTCCGTCGAGCCGCTGCGCCTGGCTCATGTCGGTTCACATCCGGATGCCGATGCCGATCCGCTGAGCTATGTCGAACAATCGCCGGATCAGCTCTTTCTCGAAGCCAAGGGCGGCAACATCACCATGGCCTTGCTGAAGGGCACCTGCCCGCCGGGCGCCATCGGCGCGAGCTGCTGGGTCTATCTCGACGAGGACCTGACCGAGCCCGCGCAGTTCCAGCTGGCGATCGTCGACGCGGAAAACCAGACCTTCGGCGACCTCGCCAAGGTGCTGGAGAGCAATGGCGGGACCGGCTGGGCGGATGTCAGCCGGGCGCACGAGGCGCGCGAGATCCAGGCGGCCGTCAGCTCGCCGTCATCAGCCAGGCGCGACCTGCTGCTCGCGGTCAGGACCGGCGGCAGCCGCGCGCAGGCACGGGTGCTGGGAGGCTTTTCGAGCATCCAGGTCCGCCATGCCGTTTCGAACGGCGCGAGACACCCGCGTCTCAACGCGCCGCAACAGCGCCAGCGCATGCGCCGGATAACCAATGACGAGCTCAAGCATGCGGCGCTCGTCATCAACCATCCCTCCGATCTGCCGACACTGCTCGTCGCCGGCGACAATGGCGGCATATTCCTGCGGCCGAACACGCATGGCCCGGTCGTCGCCGCCCTCAATTCAGCCTTCCCGGCCTTTGCCAGAAGCGTCGTGGCAACGGTAGAGATCGCACATGAGGAGGCGTCTCCCTTCGAGTTCGCCATGGCGCTGGGCAAGCCGGAGGAAAGGCTCTCCTGGAAAGGCGATGCCCCGACCGGTGCCCTCGCCTTCTCCGGATGGACACGGGTTTCGAGACCTTTCGAGCTGCAAGACTTGAAAGTCTCGATCCGCGAGATAGATCGCAAATGGCTGACGATCTATCTGGCCATCCGCCTGCCGCGCGGCTCCAAGTCGATGCCGTCCAATGCCTTCTGGCGCAAGCTGCTGCTCGTGTGGGACTGACGAACGCCGGCCGCGGTTTGCCCACCTTGCCGCAGTAAAGAGCGGGGCGTTAGACTAAGCCGCAGCAGGAGGCGCCAAGAAAATGAAGAAATCATTCATTCTTGTTCTGGCCTTTATTAGCGCTGTCGCAAGTACGGTAACTTTCAGCGCAGTCGCCCAGGAACGCGACGTTGGCCCGAACTGCACGCAGTGGAACTCCTATCGCGTCCTCTTCAAGAAGGGCGACGGCAAGATACCCGAGGATTCCGCCAACGCGTTGAAGGCTTTCATCAAGGACGCCGGGAAGGATTGTGGCTACAGGCTCTATGCGACGGCGAGCAAAGAAGGTGGCTACGACAAGGCTGACGGCATTGCCGGCCGCAGGCTCGAGGCGACCAGCGACTTCCTTAAGGTACAAGGCGTCAAGCCGGAAATGGTGCTTGCGCTCTCGCATTGGGTCGACGACAGCGCCACAAACACGAACACGGCGCGGAGCGCGATCGTGTACACCTTGCCGAAGCAAGGGATATCGTGCCGGCAATATGAGAGACGCGCAGCTGCCCAAGTCCATCTGTTTTTCGACAGCCAGTCCTCTGTGATTTCATCGCGGATCAAGAATGACCTCGAGAAGTTCGCCGCGAGCATCAAGGACTCGCGTTGCAACGTCGAACTGACGGCCTTGGCGGCCAAGGAATTCAAAGGCGCCAATGCCGCAAAGACAAACAAGGCACTAGCCAGGCAGCGTGCGAAGGCGATCGTGGACATCCTGACCGCGGCTGGGATCGACGGTGACCGGCTCATCGACACGAACGTCGAATATGTTGGCGACAGCAAGCCGAACGTCGCCAGGAATCGCCTGGCGATCGCCTCGTTGATGTAGCAGAATCATGACTGGCGACCTGAGCAGGACCGTGCGGTTGGTGGCGATCCTGAACCTTGCCTATTTCGGGATAGAATTTGCGATTGCCGTCCGGATCGGGTCCGTATCGCTATTTGCAGACAGCATCGATTTTCTGGAGGATGCGTCGATCAATCTCCTGATCCTGGTCGGGCTGGGTTGGGCGGCCCGCAATCGGGCGCGGCTTGGAATGCTGCTCGCCGGCGTACTCCTGGTCCCGGCTTTGGCCACGCTATGGACCGCATGGCAAAAGCTCCATCTTCCGGTTCCGCCCTCGCCCGTACCACTCACTCTCACGGCAATGGGTGCGATCCTCGTGAACCTGTCATGCGCACTCATGCTCGCGCGTTATCGCCATCATGGAGGAAGCCTCTCCCGCGCCGCGTTCCTGTCGGCGCGCAACGATGTCCTTGCCAACGTAGCGATCATCGCTGCCGGTCTGGTCACGGCATTCCTGTGGAATTCGGCCTGGCCCGATATCATCGTCGGGCTTGCCATCGCTGTCTTGAATGCCGATGCCGCCCGCGAGGTTTTCAGTGCCGCGAGGCGCGAGCAGGCCGAAAGTTGAATCCGACATGACCCATTCAGGCGGCCTGGTTGTGATGCCTCTTCCCCGAAGATCGTGCCGGGCACGGCAATGGAGCTCAGAACGTATCGAAGCGACGCTCCACCTCGCGCGCGAACATTTCCCGCTTTTCGTCCGATATGCTGTGAACGGAGTATCGCGACAGGTACAGATGCCGCACGCCCCGGCCGCACATGGTCTTCAGGCCGCGCAGCAGCACCTTCTTTCCGGGGTTCTGCATATAGAGTTGGGTGTACCACCACGGCGACCCGCATGTGGTGACCACGCCCATGCGGCGGATATTGAGCAGCGAAGGCTTGATCAGGCCGTCATCGGGCGGCACCTCGTAAGCGATACCTGGGCGCCATACGCGATCGAAATAGCCTTTCAGTATGGCGGGCATGCCCGACCACCAGGTCGGAAAGCAGAAGACGCATGCCTCTGCCCATAACAGCGCATCGACATAGACCTGCAGATCCTTCGGCACCTGGGAGGGATCGTAGTGGCCACGCCATTCCTCGGGCAGCATCGCCGGATTGAAACCCATCTTGTACAGGTCGAAGTCGATGACTTCGTCGCCTCTCGCCTTGAGCGTCTTGACGATGCGCTGGTGAAGCGACGCCAAATAGCTGTCAGCCTCCGGGTGCGCGTAGAGTACGTTGACCTTCATCGGATGACGCCCTCAAGCCTTCCACCCCCGAAGGTACTAGTCGAAGCTAATAGGCTTGCCTAGCTGCCGAGGCACGCCCTTGCGTTTGGCGTCATCCTTGCCGCTTCGGCTAGGCCACGCAGATCCCCGGCACCGCGACCTTCTCGAACAGATGCGGCGACGCGACGGCCGAGGACGGATAGGCCGAGATCTTCGCCCTGAACTGCGGATGCGTGAAGGCGGCGCGGAAGGCGGCGGTCGATTCCCACACGGCATAGTTCAGGTAGGTCGGGCTGTCGCCGATCGCGCGGTGAAGCTGGGTCGAGATGAAGCCCGGCTGCTGCTTCATGAACACGGCGTCGTCCTGCCAGACGTCGAGGAAGGTCTGCTCGTCGGCCTTGTCGAGCGTGAAGACGTTCACTAGCACGACGGCGGTGGCATCGATGGCGACCTGGCGGTCGATCGGGAAAGCGGGGTCGAGGGGGCGCATATGGGTCATGAGGGTTTCCTTCAATTGGTGTTATGATGTCAATCTGTTACGATGCCTACATATGCGTTTGACAACATGATGTCAATATCGATACAAGGTGACAAATGTCCAGCACGAAGCGAACACCGCCCGGCAAGGCCTTGAGCGACCTCATCCTTGACCTGTTCAGGTTGAACAGCCGCATCAGCGCGGCCGGCGACAGGCTGGTCGCCAATCTCGGCCTGACCAGCGCCCGCTGGCAGGTGCTGGGCGCCATCGTCGCCGCCGCGCATCCGCAGCCGGTGGCGTGGCTGGCGCGCGATCTCGGCGCAAACCGCCAGAACGTGCAGCGCATCGTCAACGATCTCGAAAGCGAAGGGCTGGTCGCCTTCAGGGTAAACCCGCATCACCGGCGGGCGCAGCTTGTCGTCCTGGCCGACAAGGGGCGTGCAGCCTACGACGCGGCCATGCGCCTGCAGGCCCCCTGGATCAACAACCTCGCCGACGGGCTTTCGGTCGAGGACATCAACACCATGCACGGCGTGATCACGGCGCTGCGCAAAAAACTGGAAGGCAACGATGACGCTGAGGAGCAGAGCTGACCGCTGCGGAACGGTGGCTGTTCCATCCACCTGCTGAGCGCCGCCGCGATCCTGGCGCTGCTCGGTTCCCGGGATCGCCGGCTTTGGACGACCCGAGCCGGCTGACGATACACGGCGCGGCTCCGTTGCCAAGCGCACCGATTTCGCGCAACGGTTCCGCCAACCGCAATCACCGCCCTGGGCTTGCCGATGCCAATGTCCCGTGCCCGTTAGCACTGTCCTCGTCACCGGAGCGCGCGCGCCGGTGGCGCTGCATCTGGCGCGGCTGCTGCATGGCGCCGGGCGACGCGTAATCCTGGCCGACACCCCTGCCCGGCCGATCGCCGCCGCCAGCATAGCCTGCGCGCTCTATCGCCGCCTGCCGCCGCCGCGCTTCGAGCCGGCGGCCTATGCCGAGGCCGTCGAGGCGCTGGTGCGCGCCGAAGGGATTGGCCTGGTCATCCCGACCTGCGAGGAGGTTTTTCATCTGGCGCTCGCCTGGCGCGGCCGCGCGATCCCGGCGCGTCTGTTCGCCCCCGGTATCGAGCTGCTTGCCGAGGTCCACAACAAGCATGCCTTCATCCGGCTGGCCGAACGGCTTGGCCTCGCCGTGCCGCGAACGACGCTGCTGCAATCCAGAGCCGATCTGGAAGCGGTGCGCGGCCGCGCGCGCGAACTGGTGTTCAAACCGGCATGGTCGCGCTTCGCCAGCCAGGTGCTTTTGCGCCCCTCGCCCGACGAACTCGATGCCGTCACCCCCTCGCCCGCCATGCCCTGGGTAGCGCAGCATTTCGTGACGGGCGAGGAGATCAGCGCCTATGCGGTGGCGCGCGAGGGCAAGCTCAAGGCGTTCGCCCTCTATCGCTCGCTCTACCGTGCCGGCAAGGGCGCCGGTATCTTCTTCGAACGGATCGAGGATGCCTGGGCGCGCGAGCTGGTCGAGCGCATCGCCGGTGGCACGTCATGGACCGGGCAAATCTCCTTCGACCTGATGCGGCAGGCGGACGGAACAGTGCTGCCGCTGGAGTGCAACCCGCGCGCCGTCAGCGGCCTGCATTTCTTCCGCGATCCGGCGCGCTTCGCGGACGCCGTGCTGGGAGACGGGCCCGAGGTCAGACCCGATGTCACTGCGCCCCAGACAGTGCGGCTCGCCATGTGGATCTACGGGCTGCCGGCGGCCTTGCGCTCCGGTGGCCTCGGCCGCTTCAGCAAAGCGATGCGCGGTGCGGAGGAACTGCTCGACTGGCCCGGCGATCCTGCACCGGTCAAGGCGCAGTGGCCGGCGCTGGCCGAGATCGCCGGCATCGCGCTTCGAGAACGCATCGGCCTGCAGGCGGCGTCAACGCGCGACATCGAATGGAACGGGCCTGAGGAGCTCTTCTGAGGTCCGGCGCGAAGGAACGACACGCCGAGTTCTCCAATGCACCGTCTAAAGCTCGATCTGGTGCACGCGCGGCTCTTCCGCTGCCGGCGGCAGTTCGCCCGCGATGATCGCGGCGATGTCTCGGCGCAGGAAATCGAGCGGCCCGATCACCGGCAGCGCTGGCGGGGCAAAACGGGCGTTGTCGCTCGCCGATTTCAGCACGCGGCGATCCTGCTGCAACGCGATGTTGAACAGCGGTTTGAAGGCAAGCGCCTTGATCCCGCCGAACCAGCCCTGGCGCGGGCCGATCAGCCAGCCGACGCCCTCGACGGTGCGCGCGTCGGCCTGGCGCAGATGGAAGGTGGTGGCGAGCGCAAGCCCATCCTTGCCCCAATATTCGAGTTCGGCGATGCCGGGGTAACGGAAGCGGCCGATGGTTTTCGCGCGCTCGCCTTCCAATAGCCGGCTGATCAGCCCCTGCTGTCGATCCTCGCCGGTGTAGCAGGCCTCGACCCAGCCCTCGCCGCCGGTCACCTCGACGCGCACGAGATGGCGCTTCGAACCCAGGCCGCGCAGCAGGCCCTTGTGGGTGAAGTGGGTGTGGGTGGCATCGAGGATGTTTTCGGCCGCGTCGATCACCGTCGACTGCGTCGAGCTGCGCACCCGCCGCACGACGACGTTCTTGCCCTGCATGCAATGGAGATAGGGTTCGGCCTCTGGCGTGCCCGACGAGACGAAGACGACGCCGTCGCGCTCGATGGCGCCAAAGCGGCGCACCCGGTAATGCGGCATCTCGCCGACATGACCGGGGATGGCGGTGCAGCGCCCTTCCCCGTCATAGCGCCAGCCGTGATAGGGGCACTCGATCTCGCCGCCGACGAGCTTGCCGGTCGACAGTTCGACCAGCCGGTGCGGGCAGCGGTCGAACAGCGCCGCAATGCCTTGCGCCGAGCGGAACAGCACCAGCGGCTGGCCGTCGAACAGGATGCGCTTCGGCTTGCCCCTGATGTCGCCCGACAGCGCCACGGCCTGCCAGTGATCCTTCCGCTTTTGGCGCTCGCTCAAAGTTCGAACCTCCTGAGCAGGGGAATGCCTACCCGCGCCAGCACGGTTTCCATGACGCGGATCGCCACGCGTCGGCGACGCGGCAGATGACCGGCATAGACGGCGTTGTATTCGATCGCCGCGACGGCGCCGCGCCGTCGCTTGAAGCTTGCGGCCCCGGCGCTCATGTTGAAGAACAGGCCGCGCGCCGTGGCATGGTCCTGCGCCATCGCCATCACCATGCGATAGAGGCCCTCCGCTATCGGCAGCCCGGTGTCGTAGCCGACGATCGGCTGGGTCAGCGTGCCGCCGTTCTCGAACAGGCCGGTGACGGCGACGAGTTCGCCGCCCGGCCGACGCAGGCCGACCAGGCTGAGAACGCCGCGCCGGTGCATCTCGGCGATGTAGCGAGCGGTGTAGTGCGGGTTGAGCGGCGTGTATTTTTGCAGATAGAGCATGCTGTAGAGCTGTTCCGCGCGCGCATAGTCGGGATCTCTGAAATCGGCATCGCCGACGCGCTTGAAGGGCGTGCTGCCGAGCCGCTTGCGGTCGCGCTTCATGTCGTTGCTCATGGCCGGCGCCGAACCGCGGTCGGCGAAGATGTAGATCTGGCGCGCCGCCAGCATGCGAAAGCCTTCCGCCTTCAGCGCCGCGATGGTGGCCGGGTCGGCGATCTCGTTCAGCGAACGGATGACGATGGCGCGGTCCGGGAAGCGCGCCGCAAGGTCGGCGCGCAAGGCGGCGATTGCGGCACGGTCGAGCAGCGGCACCGGGTTGGTCGAATAGAGCCAGTTGTTGAGCTGAACCTGATGGTCGAGGCCGCTCGCCCGCACCAGCGGCGCGCAGGCGCCGATCAGCGCTTTGAGCGAACGCCGCAGCGACGGGTGCGCGATGAAGTTGCGCGTCTCGTCGACGGCATAGTCGATATAGGCGCCGGACGGGCAGCAGATGTAGCAGTTGGGCGCGTCGCTGGTGTCGTTCAGCGTCAGCGGGAAGGTGCGGCCGGCAACCTCCACGCTTTCGACCGACGTGGTAAGGTTGGCAACGAGATCGCGTACCGGCACGTCGTTGAAGAGCCGTACGAAAGCCTCGACCTTGCCGGGGCTGTTCTGGACCCGGTCCGCCTGCTGAAGCGGCCTCTCCATCATGGCGGCCGGGCTCACGGCGCCACTCCCAGCCGGCATTCGACGCGGCGTAATTTGCGGCCGGTCTCCAGCGGCAGCGGTGCCCGCACCAGATCGACCGTCGCCATCGCCTTGCGCGCCGCGAGCAGCGCGAGCACCGCCTGATGCGCGGCAGTCGCCGCCTCGTCGGCGAGATCCGGCGCGAGCCTCAGCTCAATGGCATCGGTCGCCGACTGCACCAGCCGGAAATCGTCGATGCGACGGTCGGCCTTGAGCACCGCATTGCGCAGTATGTCGGGGGTGAGCAGGACCTGGCCGGCGGCCGATTCCAGCCGGAAGACGTCGTCCATGCGGCCAACGATCTCGTCGACGCAGCGCAGCGGCGAACCGCATTTGCAAGGCTGCTCAGAGAGCCGCAACAGGTCGTTCATCCGGTATCGCGCCATGATCTGGGTCTGACGACGGAAGGCCGTGACCAGCGGCGTCACCAGCCCGTCGCCGGCCGGCTCGAATTCGAAGAACACCGAATCCTCGGCGAGATGCAGGCCGCCCTGCCGGCAGGTCACCGCGAACAGGCCCTCCGTCGCCATGTAGATCTGGTCGAGGGGCAGCCGGAAGAAATTCTCGATAACCGGACGGTCGACCGGATCGAGCGTCTCGGCGGCCGAGAAGACGCGTTGCGGCGAGAGCCGAAAGCCCGACGCCGCGAAATGCCGCAACATCTTCGGCGGCGCGATGATCACCGTTGGCTGAAAGTCCTCGAGCGTCGCGCGCCAATGTTCCGGGCCGAGCGTCAGGCCGAAGAAGCGCAGGTCGATGCGCCGCGATTTGCGGGCGCTGTCGTACAGTCCCGTGTTCTGCGGCAGGATGACGGCGACGCGCATTCCGCGCCACAGAAGATCGGGTGCCGCCTTGGCGAGGAGCGTACCCAGCCAGCGGTATTTTTCCGCCTCGGAGATGACGAACAGGCCGCGATTGCCGGATGTACCGGTACTCGCGCCAACCGTCAGGTCGCCGAGGCGGCAGTCGGCGGAAGCGGCGGCCCAGGCATCGCGGGCCGACACGCCGCCGATATTGAAGCGCTCGAAATTCGCCATCAGCAGCGCCTTGTCGGTCACAGGCAGGTCGCCGAGCTGTCGCGGCGCCTGGCCATAGAACGGCGCCAGCGGCAGGTCGTGGTCGAGCCAACGACGCAGGGGGGCCGCTTGCCAGCGCTCGAAGGCCGGCCGGCTTTTGCGCGAAACCCAGCGCGTCAGCACGAAGGAACCGATGGCTTCCGCGAGCCCGTTCATCCGGCCACCGCCGCCAGTTCGTGCGCAGTCAGGTCGTACTGCGTCATCGCGGGGTCGTGGCAGAGCATCACCTGTCCACCCGTCGCCTGGAAGCGACGCAGCGTCTCGCAGGTCGGGCCGATGGCGGCAACGTGCTCGGCGATAAGGCTGGAGGGAAAGCCGGGGGCGCGCTTCGGATCGAGTGCGGCGAGCAGCCATTGCGCGTCAACGGCATAGAGCAGCGGCCGCTCCAGCCCGGCGAACAAAAGGCCGAACTGGCCGTCGGCATGGCCGGGCAGATCGACCGCCACGACGCTCCCGTCGCCGAAGAGATCGGCTCCGCCTGGCACGCCGCCGCGCGTGTCGATCCGCCGCTTCGTGGACAGCCCGTCGAGCCTTGCCTCGAAGTCGGCCGGGAAGAGTTCGGTGAAGACGCCGTGGCGGAGGTTCTGCCTTGGCGTGCGCGCCTTGACGCGAGCCCAGGCCGCATCGCTGGCGATGAAACGGGCGTTGGGAAACAGCGACAGACCCGAGATGTGGTCGGCGTGGAAATGGCTGACGACGACGGCGCGGACATCGCCGGGCGTAAGACCGAAGCGCTGGAGCACCGTCAGCACCTGCTCGGTCGCGTTGAGTTCAGGCCTGAGCACCAGTCCGTAGAGGCGCAGCATGCGGCCGCGCCCTTGCCCTGTAGTCGCTTCGGGCGTGTAGCCGGTGTCGACCCT
>NZ_RZOS01000184.1:0-10714 GCF_004022605.1 Mesorhizobium sp. M4B.F.Ca.ET.089.01.1.1 | reverse complement strand
GGCTGCTGCCGGATCGTGGCTACAACGTCGTCGGCACCACCGACTATCGGGCCCGCCTCAACACCGTTTCGATCGAGCTTGCCCCGACCCCTCCGGGCGCCGCGCCCGCAGCCGGCCAGGAACAGTCGGGCGTCAATGCGACGCTCGCCGACACCCTGCTGCTCACCGACGACAAGGGCGTTGACGCCACCGGCCTCGACCCGCTGAACGGCGTCCGCCCCGCCGCCGGCGACATGCCGATCCTGCCGCAGGCCGACAATGGCAAGCTGGCGCTGGATGACGAAGCCATCGTGCGCCTGCCGGACGGCAGCATGTTCATCTCCGACGAGTACGGCCCTAACATCTATCGCTTCTCGGCCGAGGGCCGCCTGATGTCGGCCACCCAGCCGCCGGCGGCCCTGGTGCCAATGCGCCACGGCAAGCCGAACTTCGCCTCCGACAATCCGGGCCCGGGCGCCGCCGAGCCCGATCCGAAGGATCCCGAGACCGGCCGCCAGAACAACCAGGGCCTGGAAGGCATGTCGCTGACGCCGGACGGCAAGTTCCTGATCGCCGTGCTGCAGTCGGCGCCGCGCCAGGATGGCGGCGATTCCGGCTCGACGCGCCAGAACACCAGGGCGCTGGTCTATGACGCATCCGACCTCGCCCATCTCAAGCTGGCGCATGAATATGTCGTGCCGTTGCCGGTGTTCAAGGACGCCAAGGGCAAGACCAAGGTGGCGGCGCAGAGTGAGATCGTCGCGCTCTCCAACACGAGCTTCCTGATGCTGACGCGCGACAGCGGCAACGGCCAGGGTGTGAAGGGCGAAGAGTCGCTCTATCGCAAGATCAACATCGTCGACCTGTCCGGCGCGACCGACATCGCCGGCGGCCCGTTCGACGCCGCCGACAAGCCGCTGGCGCCGAAGGGCGTGCTCGATGCGTCGGTTGCCCCGGCCAAGGTCACGCCGTTCATCGACATCAACGACAGGGCCCAGCTTGGCCGCTTCGGTCTGCACAATGGTAAGCCGAACGACAAGGACAATCTCTCGGAGAAGTGGGAAGCGATGTCGCTGGTCAGCGTGCTCGATCCCAAGCTGCCCGACGACTACTTCCTGTTCGTCGCCAACGACAACGATTTCCTGACCCAGGACGGCTTCCAGGTCGGCGCGCCCTACAAGGCCGAGGACGGCGCCGATGTCGACACCATGTTCCTGGTCTATCAGGTGACGCTGCCGAACCTCGCCACGAACTAGCTAACGACAGAAAGGCGGACGCGCCGGGCGCGTCCGCCTTCAGGCCATTTGTCGACGATCTACTTCAAGATCTCCGCGTCCCTCGGCACGCCGGCATCGATCGGCTCGGCCGTCCTGTTCGACACGGCCGTGAGCTTGCCGGCGGGCGACAGGTTCGGGCGCACGAAGACCTGCGCGACGCCGTTGACGCGGCCGTAGAGGTCGATGATGTCCTGGTTCATGAAGCGCACGCAGCCGGACGAAGCGTTCTTGCCGATGGAATCCCACTCCGGCGTGCCGTGCAGCCGGTACATCGTGTCCTTGCCGTCGCGGAAGAGATAGAGCGCGCGGGCGCCGAGCGGACTCTGCGGGCCGGGCGGCATGCCGTCCTTGTATTTCGCCAGTTCAGGCCGGCGCTGGATCATTTCCGGCGGCGGCGTCCAGACCGGCCACTTCTTACGCGCCTGAACCACGGCACTGCCGGTCCATCCGAAACCGGCCTTGCCGAGGCTGACGCCATAGCGGATGGCCTCGCCGCCGTCGCGCACCAGATAGAGGAAATGTTCGGAGGTATCGACGACGATCGTGCCGGGTTTTTCCCCGGTCGGATCCGGCACGATCTGGCGTACGAACTTCGGATCGAGCTTGTCCACCGGGATTGCCGGCAGCTGATAGCCCTCGTCGACGCGTGCCGCATACATGCTCTCGGCAGCGCCGAACGCCGAATCGCTTGGCGGCGGCGGCGCCGCCGCCGGTGGCGCCACGTCGGTGGTGGTGCAGGCCGAAAGAGCCACGGAAGCAGCTCCCACAGCGGACGCACCGAGAAACGCGCGCCGGTTCAGGCGCTCAAAAAACAGCGGACTATCGGACATCATCCCCCCGGCTATCAATAAGATCTAAGGAGTGCGGCCCCACGCACCCGGGTTCAATAGCCCATTCCGGAAGCTTTGAGAACATCACCGGATCAAGGCGGAATTTTCGGGCGCCGCATCGACCTGTCCCCTCAAATCGGCGATCATCGCCGACCGCACCCAAAGACCAGCGCTGAGCAGCCCACCATGGACGAGAAGACGCCTGCCCGCCGGCGCACCGGCGACCTCACCAGCGGCCCGATCCCGCGCACGCTGCTGCTGTTCGCCTTGCCGGTGCTCGGCTCCAACGTGCTGCAGTCGCTCAACGGCTCGATCAATGCCGTATGGGTCGGCCGCTTCCTCGGCGAGGCGGCGCTGACCGCGACCTCCAACGCCAATCTGGTGCTGTTCCTGATCCTCGGCACGGTGTTCGGCATCGGCATGGCCGCCACCATCCTGGTCGCGCAGTCGGTCGGCTCCCGCGACCTGCCGGAGGCGCGGCGCATCGTCGGCACCAGCGCCACCTTCTTCTTCCTCGTCTCGGTGGTGTTCGCCGTCTGCGGCTGGATCTGGGTCGACGCCATCCTCAACACGCTGGGCACGCCGGCCGACGCGCTGCCGCTGGCGCGCTCCTACCTGCGCATCATCTTCGTCGCCGTGCCGATGATGAACCTGTTGTCCTTCGTCATGACGGTGCTGCGCGGTGCCGGCGATTCGCGCACGCCGTTCGTCTTCATGGCGCTGGCGGTCGTCCTCGACATCGTGCTCAACCCGGTGCTGATCCGCGGCCTCGGGCCATTCCCGGAGCTCGGCATCGCCGGATCCGCCACCGCCACGCTGATCGGCCAGACGGTGAGCGTGATCGCCATCCTGATCGTGCTCTATGCCCGCAAGCATCCGCTGAGGCTCGCCGGCGCCAACCTCGCCCTGCTGCGGCCCGATCCGGCGCTGCTCAGGATCGTCGTCTTCAAGGGCGTGCCGATGGGCCTGCAGATGATCGTGATTTCCGCCGCGGCGCTGACGGTCATGGGCATCGTCAATTCCTACGGCTCGCAGGTCGCCGCCGCCTACGGTATCGCCGCGCAGCTCTGGACCTATATCCAGATGCCGGCGCTCGCCATCGGCGCCGCCGTCTCCTCGATGGCGGCGCAAAATGTCGGCGCCGGGCGATGGGACCGCATCGGCAAGGTCGCGGCTTCGGGCGTCGGCTTCAACCTGGTGCTGACCGGCGCGCTGGTCTTCCTGCTGTTCCTCTTTGACCGTTCGATCCTCAGCCTATTCCTCAGCACCGACAGCGCGGCCATCGACATCGCCGCCCACATCAACAATGTCGCGTCCTGGTCGTTCATCCTGTTCGGCGTCACCATCGTGCTGTTTGCCACCGTGCGCGCAACCGGCGCGGTGATGCCGCCGCTGATCATCCTGGTGATCTCGGTGCTGATCGTGCGCACCGGCTTTGCCTATTTCTTCCGGAGCGTGATCGGCGAGGAGGCGCTCTGGTGGAGCTTTCCGGCCGGCTCGATCACTTCACTGGCGCTGGCCGCCGGCTACTACCGTTTCGGCGGCTGGCGCACCCTGCACATGATCGAGGGCAGGCCGGCCGCCGGCGAACCGCCGGACACCGGTCTCGGCGTGCCGCGCCAGCGCGCGAACATGGCGCCCGAGACGCCGGACGGCTGAACCCTAGCGCGCGTATTTCGCGCCGAACCCCAGCGCCACCAGCGCAAAGACCGTGATCATCCCGGCAAAGGCCAGGCTTGCTGCCGTCGCGCTCGTCCAGTTCGACAGGATGCCGATGCCGATGACCGGCAGCGCGTTGCCGCAGAAGCAGCAGATGAAGAAGGCCGACACAACTTCGGCGCGCCGGTCGTCCGGCGCGATCTGGTTCACCACCTGCAGGCCGCCGCGATAGCCGAGCGCCGCCGCCACGCCACACAAGCCGGTTGCGGCGATCATGATTGCCATGGACGCATAGACTTGCGCGGCAACGACCAGCGCCACGGTCGGGATCATCAGCGCCAGCGCCGCCTGCATGGTGATGCGGCTGGACAGTCGCACCGTCAGCAGGATGGTCGCGGCCGCCACCATCGACAGCTCGAAGAACAGCGCGCCGGCCTCGGCGTGGTTCGTGACATGCAGCTGCTGGGCCAGGATGCTCGGCGCCAGCGCAGCATAGAAGCCGACCAGCGCCATGGCCCCGAAGCCGGTCACCGCCGGCGCCACGAAGGCCGCGCGGATGTCGGCGGGCACCGACAGCCGTGGCCGCATCGAGACATCCGAGAGCGGCCTGGCCGCAGCACGGTTTCCCGCGTGCGCCAGATCAAGAGCGTGACCAGGGCAAGCAGCGCCAGATAGAGGGCGAATGTCAGCCTGAGCGGCCAGGGCGCGTATTCGGCAAGCACCCCCGACACCAGCGCGCCGAGGCCGAGGCCGACGAAATTGGTGCTGGTGGCGATGGTTGCGGCGCGCGATTTGTCCTCGCTGTCGATCAGCTCGGCGAGCCAGGCCGTGCCTGTTCCCGCGCCGACGCCGATGCCAAGACCGCTCAGGATGCGGGCGATATCGAGCCAGGCGACATTCTCGGCGAACAGGAAGACCAGCGCGCTGACAAGGGCGGTCGCCATCGCCGCCAGGGCGGCCGGACGGCGGCCGATGGCATCCGACAGCCGTCCGAACACCAGCAGCGCCGCCAGATTGCCGACGACATAGACGGCATAGACCAGCGTCAACGTCAGCTGGGAGAAGCCGAAGGCCTGTTTGTAGATGATGTAGAGCGGCGTCAGCACCGTGCTGCCGGCAAACAGCGCCGCGATCATGGCTGCGACGGCGGTGGTCGCGGCGCCGCCGCCGAGTTCATTGTCGCGCGCCATGGCTTGAGCGTAGGTCGTCATGTCGACGTCCTTCTTTTATGGGGTGCCCGCCTAACGTGTAGATGGTGACGGCCGTTCCGCTCGCCCAATACGCTCCTGACAGGATGGTCAGTATGGCGCCGCGCGAAATCCTCTCGTACCCTTCGCCAGTTCAAGGGGAGAATCGATGGGCAAAGGACGGGTCGAAGCATTCACCGATGGCGTCGTCGCCATCATCATCACCATAATGGTGCTGGAGCTGAAGGTGCCGCATGGCGAGGATTTTTCCGCCCTTGCGCCGTTGTGGCCGGTCTTCTTCAGCTATGTCCTGTCCTTCATCAATGTCGGCATCTACTGGAACAATCTGCACAACATGTTCCACACCGTGCAGCGCGTCGACGGATACGTCCTGTGGGCGAACCTCAACCTTCTGTTCTGGCTGTCGCTGATGCCGGTGACGACCGCTTTCATGGGCGAGAACCATTTCGCGCCGGTCCCGGTCGCCGTCTACGGCGCCGACCTGGCGCTCTGCGCCGTCGCCTACACGATCCTGGTCACCAAGCTGCGCCACCTGCACGGAGCGGACACGACCTTCGCCAAGGCGGTGGGCCAAGACAGGAAGGGCAAGATCTCGCTGGCGATCTACATAGCTGGCGTGCTGCTCACCTTCGTCAACCAATGGATCGGCGTCGCCCTCTATGTGGCGGTGGCGATAACCTGGTTCGTGCCGGACCGGCGATTCGAGAAGCTTATCGAAAAATAGACGACGCTACGTCCGCATCGCCTTCAGCTTTTCGGCCACCGACGCCGCGAGGTCGGCATAGCGCTCCTCCAGCCGCTCGGCCGCCTTGATGACGGGGAAGTCATGGTCGAATTTTTCCAGCGCCATGCGCAGCTTCTCGACGAAGTCGGCCTGCTTCTCCAAAGCCGAGAACAGTGTCTTAACCTGCGCCTCGCTGATGTCGGGATTGGCCAGCATCTTCGGCACCTCGCGGCCCATCTGGTCGCCGGTGGCGGTCTGCTCCTTCAGGATTTCGGCCCAGTCGGTCAATCGGCAGTCTCCTTCGATGGCGGGCAGCATGCGCGGCGGCCGCCCATGCGGTCAACCCGCCGACATCGAAGCGGACTTGCCTGAGCCTGATCCGGCGTTAAGTTCGGCGCAACCTCGAACAAGGAACCCTGCCATGACCGCCGACGCCGAATTCCAGTCCGCCCTCCCCGCCCTCGCCTCCGGCAACGTCGCCGTCATCACCGGCGCCGCCAGCGGTATCGGCCTTGCCGCCGCGAAGCGGTTTGCGGCCATGGGCATGAAGATCGTGCTGGCCGATATCGGCGGGGCGCGCCTCGACGAGGCAAGCCGGGCGGTCGCCGCGATCGGCGGCGACGTGCTTGCCGTCGCCACGGATGTTTCCGCGGCCGACGAAGTCGATCGGCTGGCGGAAACGGCGCAAGGCGCCTTCGGCGACGTGTCGCTGCTGATGAACAATGCCGGTGTCGGCAACAATCCCGGCAAACCGTGGGAAAACCGCGATGCCTGGAAGCGGCTTCTCGCCATCAATTTCTGGGGCGTCGTGCATGGCGTCGAGGCCTTCGCGCCGGCCATGCTGGCCTCGGGCAAACCCGGCCTGATCATCAACACCGGCTCCAAGCAGGGCATCACCACGCCGCCCGGCAATCTCGCCTACAACGTCTCCAAGGCCGGCGTGAAGACCTTCACTGAAGGCCTGGCGCACGCTCTGCGCAACGAGCCCGGCGCCAGGATCTCCGCCCACCTGCTCATCCCGGGCTTCACCTATACCGGCCTGACCGAAGGCGCGACCGAGAAGCCGGCCGGCGCCTGGACCGGCGAGCAGGTCATCGACTTCATGCTCGCCTCGCTCAAGCGCGGCGATTTCTACATCCTTTGCCCCGACAATGAGGTAGCGCGGCCGATGGACGAAAAGCGCATGGCCTGGGCGATCGGCGACATCATCGAGAACCGCCCTGCCCTGTCGCGCTGGCACCCTGACCACAAGGACGCCTTCGCGACCTTCATGAACGGCTGACGGTCGGGCTCAAGCGGCTGCCTGCTTCTTCGAGCCGGGCTTCGGCGTCACCGCCTTCTTGGCGGCGGCGTCGGCAATCTTTCGATCGTGGCGCTTCGCCGCCTGCTCGCATTTGGCGCGGATCTCCTCGACTTGCGATTCCGTCAGGTGCTCGATGCCGATGAAGTGGTTGTGGGCGCGGCTGACCCGGATCAGCTCGTCGAGCTTGGCCTGGATCGCCGCGCCGTCGCGGTTCTGCGTGTTCTGGATGAGGAACACCATCAGGAAGGTGACGATCGTGGTGCCGGTGTTGATGACGAGCTGCCAGGTATCGGAAAAGCCGAAGAATGGTCCACTCGCGGCCCAGACGACGACGATCAGAATGCAGGCGGCGAAGGTGGGCGGCAGGCCGGCCACATGAGCCACCCAATTGGCAATCCTGGTGAAAAGTCTCTCGATCATCGGAATCTCTCGACCGTCGTGCGAACTCCGAGAGAAACAGACAACGCACGCTCCCGGTTCCCGCTGAACCGATCCGCACGTGCAATCCGGCACACGCGGAAAGCGCAGGCTCAAGAAAAAACACCTTATGGCTTTGTTGTCATAGTGCGGGAGCAGGCAAGAAAAGCCTGCTCCGTCCGCTTCACGGCGGTTTACCTCCAGCCCCTTCCGCTGCGCCACCCCCGCATGGCGGAAGGGGTTTTGTTCCCCAGGATCAGGTCGCGTCGTTTTCCCAGCGGTCGAGGAAGGCCTCGATCGGCATGGCCTGCATGTCGGGAACGGCCCTGGCCAGTTTCTCGGGCGGCCAGTCCCACCAGCCGAGGCGTTCGATGCGGGCCGCGATGCCGGCGTTGAAACGCTGGCGCAGCGACCTGGCCGGCACGCCGGCGACGATCGTATAGGCCGGCACGTCATGCGTCACCACCGCGTTGGCGCCGACAATGGCGCCATTGCCGATGGTGATTCCCGGCATGATCACCGCGCCATGGCCGATCCAGACGTCGTGGCCGATACTGACGGACCTTGCCTGCCGCCGCTCCCGGAAGGCCGCGTCGACGCCCAGCCAGCGGAAATACTCGTTCGGCCGGTAGCTGACCTTGTGCTGCGTCAGCCGCTCGATCGGATGCTCGAGCGCATTGATGCGGCTGTTGGCGGCGATCGAGCAGAATTTGCCGATCGTCGTGTAGATCGCTTCGGCGTGGCGTTCGAAATAGGAGAAGTCGCCGACCGTCACCTCGCGCAGGACCACCCGTTCGCCGATCGAGGCGTAGCGGCCGAGCTTGCATGCCTTCAGTTCCGCGGTCGGATGGATGCGCGGTTCAGGGTCTTTCAGGAGGAGGTTTTCGGCTCGGTCCATGCGGCGGCTTTACCCCCGCGCAGTTGCTGCCGCAAGGCGGAAGCAATTGTCGCGCCGTCAAACAGCCCGAGAGGGTCTGCCCCGCCTATTGCGGCTTTCCCTTGGTCCAAACCACGTTCTGGCCGTAGAGCGGGATCGTCGTGACCGACATCTTGGCCGAACCGTTCTGCACCTGGCGTGAATGCGAGAGGTAGATCAGCGTCTCGTTCTTCTTGTCGTAGATGCGGTTCACCACCTGCTTCTTCCAGATCAGGCTGATGCCCTGCTTGAACACCTCCTCGCCGCTTTCGCCCATGTCGATGTCACCGATGGTGATCGGTCCGGTCTGGCGGCAGGAGATCGACGAATCTGACGGATCCTCGAACCAGTTGCCCTTGTGCAGCCGATCGATGACGCTGCGATCGAAATAGGCGACGTGGCAGGTGACGCCCTCGACTTTCGGATCCTTGATCGCCTCGACCATGATGTCGTTGCCGACCCAGTCGACGCCGACCTTGCCGACCTCCTCGGCCGCCGCCGCGCCGACGACAAGGCATGCGGCAAGCGCGCCGCCGATCAGTTTTCGCAAGGGAGCCTCCTCGGTTCGAGTTGCCGGTCTCAGGTGGGACTGAGGTGGCTTGTTTACAAGCTAGGCCTGGCGGAACCTCAACATCTGCCGCAGCACGTCGCTCCTGAGGACAAAGTGCTGGACCAGCGCGCCGGCGATATGCAGCAGCACGACATAGAGCAGGATGTTCTTGCCCACCACGTGCACCAGCCCGGCCCCCGGCACCTGCAGGAACCAGGCGGCAGCGCCCGAAAGCGGCACGACGAAGATGAGTGCATAGATCAAGAGATGCGCTGCCTTGGCCAGCAGCCGCAGCGCCGGATGCTCCATGCCCGAGACCGGCGGCACGCCGCGCGTCGCCCTCAGCCAAAGCCGCCACGTCGCAAGAACGAGTACCGCAAGGCCGAGCACGACATGCATATAAGCCAGCGGTATGTCCCCTGCGGCAGCCCCCTGCCCTCTGCGAAAGGCACGCCAGACATGCTCCATGCCGTCATGGGCAAGGAACTGGATCAGAATCAGCGCGGCGATGCCCCAATGCAGCCAGATCTGGGTCTTCGAATAGGAGTCTGCTTGCATGTCCGGTCCATCGCTGGCGTGTCTGTCGCGAAGATAGGTCGGCGGAAAACCCGGTCAAATTAAGGATTGGCAATATGCATCGGTTGCGGCAACGCGGCATCTTTGCCTCCGCCGCCTCTACCCGCTAAGACTGCTCGAACAAGGCGTCCGATTGGGCGCCCAATGAAAGATCACGACGGACATTTCCCGATGATGCGTTCAATTCTGGTCGGCATTCTCGTCCTGATGGCGGCCGGCATTGGCTGGCTGACCTTCGACTGGTACCGCGGCCACTATAGCGGCGAGCCTTACGGCGCGCCCTTCGCGCTGGTCGACCAGAAGGGCGCGCCGATCACCGAAGCCGCCTTCAGGGGCCATCCCAGCGTCGTATTCTTCGGTTTCACCCATTGTCCCGAAGTGTGCCCGACCACGCTCTTCGAGCTGTCCGGCTGGCTGAAGACGCTTGGCAACGGCGGCAAGAACCTGAACGCCTATTTCGTCACCGTCGACCCCGAGCGTGACACGCCCGAGATCATCAAGGCCTATGTCGGCAATTTCTCCGACCGCATCGTCGGCATCAGCGGCGACCCCGACAAGGTCCATGCCATGGCCAAATCCTTTGGCATCTACTGGAAGAAGGTCGACACCGGCGATGGCGACTATACGATGGACCACACCGCCTCGGTGCTGCTGCTCAATGGCAAGGGCGAGTTCTCCGGCACCATCGCCTATGGCGAAAGCGCCGACGCGGCCGTTGCCAAGCTGAAGCGCCTGGCGAACGAAGGCTGACACCGTCCGATGGCGCAGACGCGGCTCCATTTCACCGCCGGCAAGATCGAGGCCGATCGCATCTTCGCCGCGCTCGATGCGGCCTTCGAGGATGAGGGCCTGCCGCTTGCCGTGCTGGAGGTCGACGAGGACCGCGACATCCACGAAGTCTCGCTCTATGCCGATGGCGACGTCGATGCGGTCGAGGCGCGACTGAAGGACATCCTTGCCGGCCTCGCGCTGACGAAGCCTATCGAACGCGAAACGCTGCCCGAAATCGACTGGGTGGCGCGCTCGCTGGAGGGCTTGAAGCCGGTGCGCGCCGGCCGCTTCTTCGTCCATGGCGCGCATGACCGCGACAGGCGCCACAGCGGCGACCTCGCCATCGAGATCGAGGCCGGCCTTGCCTTCGGCACCGGCCATCACGGCACCACTGCCGGCTGCCTCGAAATGCTGGAGAAGGTCGTGCGGCGCGAGCGGCCGCGCAACGCCCTCGACCTCGGAACCGGCAGCGCCGTGCTGGCGATCGCGCTGGCGAGGCTGGCG
>NZ_RZOS01000183.1:0-10726 GCF_004022605.1 Mesorhizobium sp. M4B.F.Ca.ET.089.01.1.1 | reverse complement strand
CCGCTATCTTGTCGACGGCTTCACCATGGTGGCTGTCGGGTCGGACCTTGGTTTGCTTGCGCGGGGTTCCGATGCCCTGATCGCTTCCTTCAGGCAGTAGGAAGAATCATGGCGATCCCTCCCTACAAGGCCCCGTCGCGCTCGGCCTACGACATCGTCATCGTCGGCGGCGCGGTCATCGGTTCGTCGACGGCCTACTGGCTGACCCAGGCGCTGGGCAGCGGCGCCTCGATCCTCGTGGTCGAGCGCGACTCGAGCTACGAGTTCTCCTCGACCGCGCTTTCCACCAGCGCCATCCGCCAGCAATATTCCAATCCGATCAACGTCAAGATCAGCCAGTTCGGCATCGAGATCATCCGCGGCTTCCAGGAGCGCATGGCGCCCTTCTACAAGGACGAGCCGGCGCCCGACCTCGGCTTTCGCGAGCACGGCTATCTCTACTGCTGCTCGCCCGAGGGCGTGGACGCGGCGCGCGAGCGCGTCGAGCTGCAGCGCAGCCTTGGCGCCCACACCGTCTTCCTCGAGCCGGGTCCGCTGAAGGAGCGTTTCCCCTGGCTCAATGTAGAGGATCTCGGCGGCGGATCCTGGGGCTCGCGGGAAGAGGGCTGGTTTGATTCGATGGGCATGATGAACGGCTTCCGCCGCGCCGCTCGCGCCGGCGGCGTCGAATACATCGACAACGCCGTGACCGGACTGGATCTCGCCGATGGGCGGGTTGTTTCAGTCCGCCTCGCGACCGGTCAGACGGTCGCCTGCGGAACCCTGGTCAACGCCGCCGGCCCGCGCGCGCAGCAGGTCGCGGCGATGGCTGGCCTGTCGATCCCCGTGGCGCCCTACAAGCGCTACAGCTTCGTCTTCGCCAGCGCCAATCCGATCCCTGGCCGCATGCCCAACGTCATCGACCTCTCCGGCACATTCGTGCGCCCGGAAGGCGAACTCTTCCTCACCGGCAACACGCCGCAGGGTGACGGGCCGGCCGACTACGACGACTTCGAAATGCACTTCGAGGAGTTCGACGACCATATCTGGCCGGCGCTGTGGCACCGCATTCCGGCTTTCGACGCGCTGAAGGTCCAGACCAGCTGGACCGGTCACTATGAATACAACATGCTCGACCACAACGGCATCGTCGGCTTCCACCCGGAGGTGAGGAACTTCATGTTCGCCAACGGCTTCTCTGGACACGGCCTGCAGCAGTCGCCGGCCGTCGGTCGGGCGGTATCGGAGCTCATCGTCCACGGCGCCTTCCAGACGCTCGACCTGTCGCCCTTCTGCTACGAGCGCATTCCGCGCAACGAGCCTTTCCTGGAAGAAGCGGTGATCTGAGCCCGGCTGCGCCGAACGGGCCCGATGAAGGTCGCCACGACGATGGCCGACGGGAGGTCCGAGGACCAGCCTGTCAGGCAGCAGATTTGAGCGCCTCGATCTTGCTCAGGACAGCGTCACGCGCGCGTTCGTAGCGTTGCAGGGCTGGCATCAGGTCGGCACCATCGATGCAGCACGTCTCAATGTCGCGGCACAGATCGGACAGTGTTTCGAAGCCGAGCATGCCGGATGACGAGACCAGCGAATGGGCATCTCTCTGGACGACGTCCCGTTCGATGGCGTCAGGCGAGATCGACACCAGCCGGGTTCTGAGCACGTCGGCCAGCTTGTCGAGCAGCTGGTTCACCCTGTTCTTGCCAAGCACTTTTGCCAGGTTTCCGAAGACGTCGGCATTGAAAACGCCGTCCCGATCGGCGGTCGCGCCCGGTTCGTCGGCGCCTCGGTTAGGTCTGCCGCCGGTGTTGCGGACGATCGCCGCCAGCAATTCGGGCTGCTTGAAAGGCTTTCCGACGTGATCGGTCATGCCGGCGGCCCACAACTCGGAGAGCTGGAACGGCAGCACATTGGCGGTCAACGCGACAATCGGGATGTCCCGGACCGGGGAATTCAGCTCCCGAATATGCCGGGTTGCGGTCAGCCCATCCATGACTGGCATCTGAACGTCCATCAGCACGATATCGTAGCTCCGGTTCTGCACGGCTGCGACTGCTTCCGTGCCGTCAACCGCGACATCGACCTCATGGCCGTGAGCCCGAAGCACCGCACAAGCTATGTCGCGGTTGATCTCCATGTCCTCGACCAGCAGTATCCGGGCCGGTGCCGTCGTCTCGTTCATCGCCTGGACAAACCGCGAAGGTTCGGCGTCCGCGGCGGCCTCGGGAAGTGCCACTTCGAACCAGAACAGTGAACCCTCCCCGGTGGTGCTCTCAACGCCTATCCGTCCCCCCATCAGTTCGACAAGGCGTTTCGAGATCG
Organism: Mesorhizobium sp. M4B.F.Ca.ET.089.01.1.1; assembly: GCF_004022605.1. Taxonomy (NCBI): domain Bacteria; kingdom Pseudomonadati; phylum Pseudomonadota; class Alphaproteobacteria; order Hyphomicrobiales; family Phyllobacteriaceae; genus Mesorhizobium; species Mesorhizobium sp. M4B.F.Ca.ET.089.01.1.1. The sequence continues at coordinate 8,425 of NZ_RZOS01000183.1, read as the reverse complement.
CCAGTCCGAGACCGCTGCCGCCAAATTCACGACGGACCGATCCGTCAACCTGCGAGAAACGCTGGAACAGACGGTCCTGCTGGTCGGCCGGGATGCCGATGCCGGTGTCGCGGACGGCAAAGCGCAGCCCGATAGAGCCGGCGCCGGCATCGCCGATGCGGTCGACGGCCAGGGTCACGCTTCCCGTGGCGGTGAATTTCACGGCATTGTTCAGCAGGTTGAGCAGCACCTGCCTCAGCCGGTCCTGATCACCGACCAGGTGCGGCGGCAAGGTCGGGTCGATCCGCCGCACCATTGCCAGACCCTTGCGTGCCGCGATGCCGTTGACGATCGAGAGCGTATTGTCGATCAAGGCGCCGAGCGTGAACGGATGAGCGTCGATTTCGATCTGACCGGCTTCGATTCTGGAGAAGTCGAGAATATCGTTGACGACGGTAAGCAGCGCCGCGGCCGACGTCCCGATGCGCTCGGCGTAGCGTCTGTTCTGCTCGGACAGTTCCTTCGAGGAAAGCAGAAGATCGCCATAGCCGATCACGCCGTTGAGCGGGGTGCGGATTTCATGGCTCATCGTGGCGAGGAAGGCCGTCTTGGCTTCGCTCGCCTGCTCGGCATTCGTCTTGGCGATCTCTGCTTCCGCCTTGGCAAGCTTGAGCTCTTCGGCTCTTTCCTGCTGAAGCGTGACATCGCGCTCTGTAACGACCAGCTCGGTGGGAGTTCCCGCTTTGTCGCGCACCAGCTGCAGAGTGATCTCCGCCTGCACCCAGTCATCGTCCTTGCGGTGCAGCGTGAACACGCCTTTCGATTCGCCTATTTCGCCTCGTGCCAGCTTTGCGTACTCGGCCTGGAGGCGGGACCGCTGCTTCGGGTGAACGTCGGAAAATGCGTTCGAGTTCTGAAGCTCCTCCGGCGTGTAGCCGAGTAGCCGCATGCAGGCGGGCGAGGTGTAGAGCCGTGTCCCGTCGAAGGCGACGCGGCTGATCATGTCCGAGCTGTTTTCCGCCAGGAGCCGGTAGAGCGCCTCACGCTCGGCCAGTTCGCTTGTCTTGCGATCGACCAGTACTTTGACGGTTTCGGCACGGCGTGCGAACAGGAACAGCAAGGCGCCGAACAGCGCAGTGAAGACGATGCCGCTGAAAAGCACGAGCAGCGGCTCCTGGCTGGCGACGCTGTGCTCGAACGCGGGCGTGCTGTGCCAAGACAGCGTCCAGCGCTGCTGCATCACGTCGACCTGCTTTCGTATCGAAAACGCAGGCGCGGACGCAGTCTCGTCGGGTTCGCTGCTGTGGTAGATCAATGCTTCGGCGTCCTCGCTGTCGCCGTCATAGACGTGCAATGCCAGCGAGCGGTCTTCGCTTGTGGTCAGCCCGCTCATGAATTTCTGCGCGACGAACGGGGCATAGATCCAACCGGTCAGGGCGGCGCGACGCTCGTCGACCGAATTGAGCGGCACGTTCTTGCGATACATGGGATGGAGCAGGATGAAGCCGTTGCTCTTCGTCTGGTCCTGCACCAGTACGATGCGCTTGGTGATGGCCGGCTGGCCGGTGTCTCGGGAGAGCGTCGCCCCTTCCAGACGATTGCTCTCGAACGCGATGTTCAGTCCGAGGGCCGGGCGGTTCGGTGCCAGCGGCTCGATATAGGTGATGACAAAGCGAGGTCCGCCGGGAACAGCGGGATGGATGGTGAACTGGGGCTGTGTCACTTGAGCCCGCAGAAGGAAGTCCGCTACCTTTTCCACCGGAACGTTTTCGATGTAGCCGATGCCGTTGACGCCGGGCATGCTGCGCTTGAGGTCGAGGACCTCGACATAGGAGCGCCATTCCTCGGCGCTGACGTAGCTCGACCCTTCGAAGAAGCCGACCCCGCCAACCAGGGCCTGGTCGTAGGACGCCAGGCGGTGCATCAGCGCCTGCTCGTTCTCGATCGCCATCGAGGCGAAGATCGCGCTGTTGCGGTCGTAGATGAACTGGTTGCTTGCCTTCCAGCCGTAGAACGTCAGCCCGAGGGGCAAAAGCAGCAGCAGTATCGCAGCAACCGGCAGTGCGCCGAGCGGCGCGCCACGCCAGGTAAGCCGGCGCTTGGCGCCGGGGGCAACGAGCACGATCGGCAAGAAGATGACGATGCCGAGGACGTCGCCGCTCCACCATGTCAGCCAGTTGTGTGCCACGCCGGCGTACGGGACGACTCCGGCGACATAGAGCGAAGCCACACCGACGGTGGGGGCAACGATACAGCTGATCGGAGCGGCTGCGAGGAACAGCGCCATGATATCGCGGATGCCTCTGAGATCGATCGGTAGCCCCACCGCCCGGCTGACCAGCCAGCGGGCGACCAGGGCCTGCACGGTCGAGCCGCCGGCAATCGCGGCCGCTACAGCCAGTTTGTCGAGCGCCCACCCGGTTTCAGCCGAATAGCCGCCGCCGATCACGGCGTTGAGCACCAGCGATCCGATGAAGATCCCCGGCCAAAGTGAGCGCCCATAGGCAAGCAATGCCCCGACCGCGATGCCGGATGCCGGCCAGATGATCGTCGCGTAGCCGGGCGGCACGGCCAGAAGCAGCCCCAGTTGTCCAGTCAGGTAATACAGGGCCGCAACGGCGACGATCCTGGCCAGCGCATGCGACAGCAGCCGTTGCATGGGGTGAAGAACCATCACCAGGCGCGACATGGTTCGCTCACGAACAAAAAGATCGCCCCGACATCCGGCGGTGCGTTACGAAATGATCCGCTCATTCCTGCGACAGCACGCACATTCGTAAGCCAACCCGACGGGATCAGAATTCGGCAGATCGCTGCATCGATCCCGCAGAGATTGCGCCGAACCCGTCAACGTCCGATTAATGCTGCGGTCTTCAGCTGCTCAGATGCGACAGTTCCAGCCCGGTCTGCGAGGCCGACAGGCGTTCTTCCGCCGACCGGAACATATCCTCGAAGGCCAGCTCTCTAGGCACCGGTCTCTCGCGTCATCTTAAGGTGACGATTGAGGGGCGAAGCCCTTCTATCAGGCAAGGGTCTGTTGCACCGGGACCGCCGCGAGGGAGCGCTTTAGGAACCCTGGCGACACCGACCAGCCCCTGTGAGCCTTTTCGGATTGCTCCGTGGCAAACATCATGATCGCGAACGACTGCCGGAAGGTGGCGAAATGAGCGGACATGGAGCCGCCTTCGTCGGGGACCACGCTGTGGACGATGAACTGCTCCCCCACCTCGAAGTCGCCTTGGCGGAGGGTTCGCCCTGGCCCGCACATGGCTAGGAACTCCTTAGGCAGCGCGTCTTGGTAAGCTTGGAGGTTCGAGTACCATTGGACCGCGACGGCCCCTGACGCAATGCGCCCAGTGGTGGCCGTATGTAGTGCAAGGCCGAGCTTCGACCCGAAGATCGTCATCGATCTGGCCACGATAGGTCCGTCGATCCGTACGAAGTTCCCGGAGGGAAGCCGAGGCGCGATGTCTCGGAGGCGGTTCAAGGTGGCGGCCTGGTTCCGGTCAGGCTGGAACTCTCGGGCAAACCCGGGGATTCGCCACATCGAGTTGATGAGCTTTCGCACTTCCTCCCGCCCAGCCCCACTCTTTGGGTTCGGCATCATGCGGCTAAGAGTGGCCGCCACAAGGTCGGCTTCGCGCGATGCCTCGTTGCACTCCCTGCAAGCTCCGAACTCCATACCTTGGGGCCGGTGCTTGCCGTCGAAGATACTGCGGGGCGGGTAGTGCTCCAGGGTCTCGCTTGGCGTGTTCCCGCCGCAGAAGATGCAGAAGGGTTGCTCCCTTCGAATTCGCTGGGAGAACGTCTCCCGCCGCTTGGCCTCTCCCATCCCGGTACCCTCTCGCTAACATGGTGTAGCCCTGGTGAGATGGCTTGCAGTCTGTTCCCGAATCGCCCTTGCTAACTCCTATAAATTAAACATCGATTCTGGCGCTCTGCCATAGTGGGCATACCAATGAACTTTGATGAGTTGCTGCGTTCCGTGCCGACAAGTTGGAATAACAGGCGCGTTCACTTCTTCAAATACATGAGCTTCAGCACAGCGAAAGCCGTCTTGACTAATGGGACTCTTGGGTAGTCAACACCCGGCACATTGAACGATCCCTACGATATCCAATTCGATCTGGCGATTACGGCAGATAGAGCCAAGCTCAAGGAAGCACCCCTTGCCAAGCTGTGGGAAGTCTACAAAGGCGAGAGGGACGTTGGGAAAGGAAACATCCCGGTTTTCTGCAAAATTCGTCGGGTCGAAGTTGGGTGAACGAAGCGGTTGATTGTTCGGCCTATCGTCCGGAAAGATGATGTCTGCTTCGCTCCAAATCGGACCGGAAAGCGTGGCCGGCTTCTGCGGTACGCCCAATGTTTGGACCGAGAGACGAGCGACCCGAGTTAAAAGCGGTTGGCCATAGGCGGTTGCAGCCAAGCTCAGGCGATCGCCGCTCACCGACCGGCCTCGGTTTCATGGCGGCGCTAGCCTGGTAGCGCACCTCGTTCGGGACGATGGGGTCGCAGGTTCAATCCTGCCACTCCGACCAGAACAACCAAGCACTTAGGTTTTCCCGAAAATCGCTTCCTACCGGAAACCCTCAAAATCTCCAGCGGGCGCGCTGCGCCCACAAGTCGAGCGGACCTCGCCACAGGCGCAAGCGGGCCGAGCTCTCGATCTGCTGGTCGAGAGGCAAATCGCCATTGTCCCGAAAGAACCGCGCGATCTGACCGCGCGCGAATGCCTTCTTCCCTGCCGTGTTGTAATGACGAAGGGGAAGCCGGTGCGGGGCTATCTTGCGCCCGCCTTGCGACAGCGCCAGGCCGACGGCGAATTGCTCTTTGGTGTGGGAGCTCACGACGCCGAGCATGTGCTCTATCAATTCGTATGCACTGGCGAGGGCCGGAAGGTTTGCGCGGTGAACCCCCACGATCCCGCTGTTCCACATGACCTCGCGCCCGGTGATCCTGTAGTCGCCGAGGCGGAGCCCCTTGTTTTCAATTTCGTAACCGGCGGGAATGCCCTCGCAAAGCCTCATGATCGACTGCGAGGGAGAAATTCTGGCGAAGCCCTTCGAAGCGTCGCCGACCGGGTAGATATCCGTATCCATGAAGAGTAGGCGCTCTGTCCGCTTCAGGAGCTCGATCAGCCCGCCGGCCTTGATGCCGAACACATAGCGGTTGCCGAAAGACATCTCCGCCATTTGATCCGAGGATAGCGGCAACGTCTCGACCGGATACCCGGCGTAGAATTGCGGCCTATCTGTCGCGATCGTGATCCGCGCGTGCGGCGTAAAATGCAGCAACCTTAAAGCGCTGAGAAGCGCTCCGCGATGATAGAGATCGTCATCACCGAAGGCGATGTAACCGTATGTCTCACTATGCATTTTTGGCAGGCCAGAACTTTCGTCAATTCGGGTCCAGGGATCGCGACCGACAGGCGGCCACTCCCGGCAGCGCGTACCTCATAGTCGATCGTCGTCGCGGCGCAAGTCCCGGCGCCGGCGAGCCGCCCTTCCGCTCGATCATGAAATAGCCATTGCTCTTTGCCGGGCCGACCAACGGAACGGCCGCCGAGATAGGCCACCTTCAGCGTGTTGCCCGGCAAGTTCTGGTCGAGGATGCCCGGTCGACGAAGGGCTCGTCATAATAGCCGTTCGCGTCCATGATCGTGCCACCAAGTCCATGCACGGCAAGGTTCATCTTCGCCAGGCGCAATGTTTCGCTGACCTTCTCGATGGCGTAGATGGAAAGCTCCTTTTTCTGGAGCAGTTGGTGCGAGCGAACGAAATCCCCAGAATGGACAAACATACCCCCGAACCGCAGGCCGGGTCGAGGATACGTCCGCGATAGGGTTCGATGATTTCGACGATGAGACGGACGATGCTCGACGGCGTGTAGAACTCGCTAGTCGGCCTTTGCCGCAAGAATTAAAAGCGGGTCAAAGCCATCAAATGCGACTCCGGCGCCGCCCCCGCCTAGAGTCTCTCTCGCAGCACCAGCTGATTCCTTGCGCTATTGGTTTCGTGAGTGCCTGGATCCAAGCGCAGGCTTGAAATGAGTTGGGGTCCCTCGGGTGCGAGTTAGTCGGTGGTAACGGTCGCTCGGGATCTCCATAACTGCGACGTGGTCGAGGTTGGCGTATCGTGCCCGGTAGTAGCCCTCGCTCTCAATTTCAGTGAATGTGTGCGGCGGAACCTGAAAGATCGCAGCCGCCTTCATTCCGAAGAAAATACTAGCGGCTACTTCGTCAAAGAAGTTCCACTCATCCTCTCCCTGGTCGTACGTGACACGCACAAAGGAGACCATGCGCATTGCTTTATCCTCGCCTATATCTGCGATTATAGCCTCACAATCTTCCCTAAGATTTTCAGGAGCCTCGCCTATTTCCAAGTCGTATAAGGCTCGATAGACTTCCGCAGGATAATATGCGGGCATTGGCTCAACGTCATCGCCAATTAATTCTATGGATTTGGCGTATCTAAGATTGATAAGAATAAGTTTATTATCAAGTGTCGAGCAGTAAATCCAACCATGAGATTTTGATACTTGCGGAAAGAATTCAAATTTTGTAATTGCCCACCCCCTTGCCAACGGGGTCGAAGCCTGAATCCATGACGGTATGGATCGCGGTGATTTGCAGCGGCTGTCGAAGGACGAACTGATAGACTTGGTGCTGCGGTTGCAGCGGCCGGAGAAGACGTCGCGAACGTCGTCGAAGCCTCCCTCGACCGACCGCAAGGAGCGACGCGACAAGGCGAAGCCGGGTGGCGCCAAGCCGGGACATAAAGGTCACAGCCGTGCTCTGAGCGAGGATTTCGATCGCATCGTCGATCATCATCCCGACCAATGCACTTGCTGCCGGGTCAGCCTATCGAGCGGTCTTCCCGTCGAGACCGTGAGCGAGCACGAGACGATCGATCTTCCGGAGATCCGACCCGTTGTGGAGCGGCACCGACGGCTTTCGGTGCGATGCCCGTCCTGTGGGACGCTGGTGATTGCTCCGGTGCCGGCCGCAGCGAACGGCACCCCCTTCGGGCCGCGCACTCATGCGGTTGCAACCTATCTGAAGACCTTCCAGGCCTTGTCCTACGAACGTTTGCAAGGTGCTTTCGCCGATCTCTTCGGGCTGACGATCAGCCAGGGCGGCCTGATGAACATGCTTCGGCGTTCACAGGCAGCCTTCGCGCCCGAGCGCGACGCGGCCATCGCCGCCCTGCGCCGGGCAAAGGTCGTGGCCTCCGACGAGACCGGCGTCCGCATTGAGGGCAGCAACGCTTATCAATGGGTGTTCCGCTCGAGCGAGGCGGTCGTCCATCGCGCCGCTTTGACCCGCGGCGCCATCGTGGTGCGCGACCTGATGGACGGCCATCGGCCGCAGGTCTGGTGTTCCGATCGCTATTCGGCGCAACAGGGGCATGGCATGGCGCATCAAACCTGTCTCGCCCATCTCGCCCGGGACGTCGCCTACGCCGACGAGACGAGCGATGATATGCTGCCATCGCGGCTTCGCCTCTGGCTGAAGCGGGCCTTTGCCCTGGCCGGCGGGATCGAGACCTTCGCGGCCTCGACGATCGCGGCCAAGCGCCGGGCCCTGGAGCGAAGTCTTGCCGACATCCTCCGTGCGCCGACCGCGTGCGATCTGGCGCGTGACCTTCAGATGAAGTTTCGGCGCGCCCGCGATCAGCTCCTGGTCTTCGCCGCCTATCCCGGACTGGTGGAGCCGACCAACAACGCCTGCGAACGCGCCCTCCGTCCCGCCGTCATTCAGCGAAAGGTCACCAACGGCTTCCGCGCCATGTGGGCCGCCAATGGCGAGGCCGACGTGCGAACCGTCGTCGACACCGCACGCCTGCGCACCGGAACCAACGCCTTCAAGACTATCCTCCAGACCGTCGGCGCCTGAAATCATGACTGAGCCCGCGACCTTGATCTTGCGAGCCTCTCTTCGGGCCAGGCTTTATCGGGACATAGAAGTGTCGAGCTCGAGCATGCTCGCCGATCTGGCCGAAGCCATCGTAGCGGCATATGGCTTCGACATGGACCACGCCTACGGCTTCTACTCAAAACTGACGGGAAAGCTGTTCGACTCGCCCCGGCGGTTCGAACTTTTCGCCGACATCGAGGGGAGTGGCTCTCGCAGCGTTAAGCGTACGCGCGTCATCACGGCCTTTCAGAACGTGGGCTCGGCAATGACTTTCCTGTACGATTACGGCGACGAGTGGCGCTTCCACGTTGAAGTTGTTGAAACTGGGCAGGCCCAGCCCGGAGCCGATTATCCGAGGATCGTCAGCAAGTTCGGCAAGGCTCCCCCGCAGTACCCCGACATCGAGGACGAATGACGGCGCACTGTGCCGCCCCCCGAATTCAGGGCGTGGGTAATTACCAAATTTTGTAGCTGAGTGAGAAATGAGAAGCGTGCATTTTCAGCTATTGGATATCTTCGAATACCGGAAGC
>NZ_RZOS01000182.1:0-10753 GCF_004022605.1 Mesorhizobium sp. M4B.F.Ca.ET.089.01.1.1 | reverse complement strand
AGGAAGAACGGATTGCGCGTCACGATATCGATGCGGCCCGTGCCAAGGATCCAGCGCACCGCCGGACTGAAGAGCGCGGCGAGCGCAAGCGGGATGCCGACCGCATAGGCGCCGAGGATGATGAACAGGAAAAAGGGGCTGGCAAAGTTCGGTGGCCAGACACCGCGATAGAGCTCCCATGTCGGGACGATGATGCAGAAGAGGCCGGCAAGGCCGATGAACAGGCGCTTGGCGACGTGCATCGGAACGTCGTGCCGCAACCGTCCATCGCTACCGATCTCGTCCATTCCGGCCCCCTTAGCCCGGCGATCATGGCGGCGGATGGTGAAAATAGGCGTAACGATTGAGAAGTCGCGTTTCTGTCGGGCGTGGCCAGGCGCTGCTCGCCGCGTCAGGCCGACAGGAGGGCGCGCAGATGCTCAAGGATCATGGCGACGCCCTTCCTGCCCAGCTCTGCCGAAGCTTCCGGCGCGCTCGCCGTGTACCAGCTTGTATTGTCGGCGAAGCGGCCGGCGTCGACCGCTTCGGGGCACAGCGCCAGCATCAGCGAGGTTTCGCCGATGCCGGCATGGTCGAACGGGTACTGGCCGTTCATGGCGGCCGACATCAGCGGATGCACCTGAACCCAATTGAAGAAGTTCTCGCCCTTGGCATGGCCTGCATAGTAGTCGGCCATCGCCTCGGAACCCCACCAGCCCTCGCCGCGCTGCTTTTCCAGGAAGCGGAAGATCGCCTGCCGGCCGGCGGCCTTGAAAGCGAGGTCGGTCGGCATGCCGGCGGTGAAATTCTCGGTCTGGTGGTGGATGATGGCGTGGATGTTGCGAAAGCCGATGCGCAGCAGGCTGAAGAACAGCTCCTCGGCGAACGGCGCCAGCTGATTGCCGCCGACCTGCACCGAGCCGCTGCCTTCAGGCGGCGCCACCGCGTAGCTCGCGGCGCCATAGTAGAAGGCCGGCAGGATGACGATGTCGGCCTCCTTCTCGAACAATTCCAGTGTCTTGACGACGGCCAGCGTGTCCATCCCGACGGCCATGTGCTCGCCATGATATTCGAGCACGCCGAGCGGCAGCACGACCGGCCAGTTTTCGGCGATCGCCTTGCGGATCTGGTGCGGCAGCATCAATTCGTAACGCATCGCCCCTACTCCATATTGGTGTGGCGGGCGCGCATCGCCTCCGGCGAGGCGCCGGTCAGGGCCTTGAGCTTCAGCACCATCACTTCGAACAGCAGGAACAGCGCGCCCTCGAACAGCGACCCCATCGGCAAGACGGAGGTCTTTGCCGCGCCCTGGTCGCTGGCCATGGTCTGCGCCGGGATCAGCAAGGAGAAATCGGCGAGCCTGGCCGCGCTGCTTCCGCTTTCAGCGGTGACGAGCAGCACCTTTGCGCCCGCATCCCGCGCGACCTGCATCAGGGTCAGCACCGTCGTGGTCTCGCCCGGCCCGGAGCTTACCAGGAAGACGTCGCCCTTGCCCAGCGGCGGCGTGGTCATGTCGCCGACCACCGACACCGGCAGGCCGAGATGGTAGAGCCGCATGGCGAAACCCTTGACCTGCAGCGCCTCGCGGCCGCAGCCATAGACGGCGATCCTGCCGGCCCCGACGAGCACTTCGCAGGCGGCGTCGATGCTGGCCCCGTCCACCTTGGCCAGCACGCCGCCGAGTTCCTCCAGCGCGATCGCGAACAGATCCGTACCGGCCTTGGTCATGATGGCTTCACCAGTCTGCCCAGGGGTTGAAAAGGTGGAAGCTTCTGGTCACGCCTTCCCGGGAAAGGCTTGTTTTTGTTCATGCTATCACCGCGAAAATGCCTGTCCAACGGCCGTCGGCGCTTTTGCTGTGCCACGGGCGTGATAGTGTCATGTCAGACAAATCAGCTCCAGGAAAACTCCACGACATGAAGACACGGCATTTCGACCGCATCGGCAATGGCGGCATCGACTTCACCGAACTCGGCTTCGGCACGGCGCCGCTCGGCAACCTCTATCGCGCCGTCTCCGACGAGGACGCCCATGCCACGCTGGAAGCGGCTTGGAACATCGGCTGCCGCTACTTCGACACAGCGCCGCTTTACGGTCTCGGCCTCTCGGAAACCCGGCTCAACCCGTTCCTGCGCGGCAAGAAGCGCGACGACTATGTGCTGTCGAGCAAGGTCGGGCGCCTGATGCGCGCCTGTCCGCCGGCTGAGCGCACCGGCATCGGCAAGTTCTTCGACACGCCGTCGCGCCGGGAGGTCTACGACTACAGCTATGACGGCGTCATGCGCTCCTTCGAGGCCTCGCTGGAGCGCCTCGGCGTCGACCGCATCGACATCCTGTTCGTCCACGACGTCGACATCTTCACCCACGGCAGCAAGGAGGCCTCCGACCGGCGCATCGAGGAGTTCATGACCTCCGGCTATTACGGCCTGCTTTCGCTGCGCGACCAGGGCGCGATCAGGGCCTTCGGCGGCGGCATCAATGAATGGCAGGTGTGTCAGACATTGGCCGAGCGCGGCGATTTCGACCTTTTCCTGCTGGCAGGACGCTACACGCTGCTGGAGCAGGAGGCTTTGCAGTCCTTCCTGCCGCTCTGCCAGAAACGCGGCATCGGCATCGTGCTCGGCGGTCCTTACAATTCCGGCATCCTGGCCACGGGACCGAAGCCGGGAGCCTTCTACAACTATTCCGAGGCCGCCGAAGGACGTGCTCGATCGCGTGGCGCGCATCGAGGCGGTTTGCAAGCGCCACGGCGTGCGCCTCATCGAGGCGGCGTTGCAGTTCCCGCTGCAGCATCCGTCTGTCGTGTCGGTGATCCCCGGCGGCCAGCGGCCGGGCGAGGTCGAAAGCAACCGCGCGCTGCTCGACGTCAAGCTGCCCGAAGCTCTCTGGAGCGATCTGAAGCAGGAAGGGCTGCTGCGCGCGGACGCGCCGACGGGCTGATCTGCCCTGATGGCGATGGGCAAAAGAAAAGCCGGGCAAGCCCGGCTTTTCTGATCTTTAAAGAAAAAGGTCTTAGTTGACCGCGTCCTTGAGGCCCTTGCCGGCCGAGAATTTCGGCACGGTGCGCGCCGGAATCTTCACCTCGGCGCCGGTCTGCGGGTTGCGGCCGGTCGAAGCAGCGCGTTTTGACACGGTGAAATTTCCGAAGCCGACAAGCCGGACATCGCCGCCCTTCTTCAGTTCGCCAGTGATCACGGAAAACACCGCATCGACGGCTGACTGCGCGTCACCCTTCGAAATGCTCGCGGCATCGGCGACAGCGGACACCAGTTCGTTCTTGTTCATCAAAATTCCCTTCCATGAGAAAACCGGAACTTTCGACTCATCCGGCAGGAAACGGACTTTAGAAAGAAGCGTTCCTGCAACCAAGTCGAAAAAGCGGAAAAAATCCGAAAAAAGCCCGGAATTCCGGGGTTTTTCACATTAAAAAGCCGGGCGCCAGGCCCGGCTTTCGTTTTGTGCGCTGCAACTTTAGCCAAAACTAATGCGCAAGCGACTTTCCGGCATCGTCGCCGCTGTCGGCCGCGGCCGGGGCGTTGACCGGCTCGACCCACTCGATCGCCTCCGGCATCCGCACCAGCGCGTGACGCAGCACTTCGCCGACCCGCGAGACCGGAATGATCTCCATGCCGTTCTTCACGTTGTCCGGGATCTCCGCCAGGTCCTTGGCGTTGTCTTCCGGGATCAGCACCTTCTTGATGCCGCCGCGCAGCGCGGCCAGCAGCTTCTCCTTGAGACCGCCGATCGGCAGCACCCTGCCGCGCAGCGTGATCTCGCCGGTCATCGCCACATCGGCCTTGATCGGAATGCCGGTCAGCACCGAAATGATGGCCGTCGCCATTGCCACGCCGGCCGACGGGCCGTCCTTCGGGGTTGCCCCCTCCGGCACGTGGACGTGGATGTCACGCTTGTCGAACAGCGGCGGCTCGATGCCGAAATCGAGAGCGCGCGAGCGGACATAGGAGGCCGCCGCCGAAATCGACTCCTTCATCACGTCGCGCAGGTTGCCGGTCACGGTCATGCGGCCCTTGCCGGGCATCATGACGCCTTCGACCGTCAGCAGTTCGCCGCCGACTTCCGTCCAGGCGAGCCCGGTGACGACACCGACCTGATCGTCAGCCTCGACCTGGCCGAAGCGGTAGCGCGGCACACCGAGATAGTCGGCGAGGTTGTCGGCGGTGATGGTGACCGACTTCTTCTTCGTCTTCAGGATCTCGGTCACCGCCTTGCGCCCGAGCTTCATCAGCTCGCGCTCCAGGCTGCGCACGCCCGCCTCGCGGGTGTAGGTCTGGATGATGCCGCGGATCGCGTCCTCGCCGACGGAGAACTCCTTCGGCTGCAGCGCGTGGTCGCGGATCACCTTCGGCATCAGGTGCCGCTTGGCGATCTCGATCTTCTCGTCCTCGGTGTAGCCGGCGATACGGATGATCTCCATGCGGTCCATCAAGGGCGCAGGGATATTCAGCGTGTTCGCCGTCGTCACGAACATCACGCTCGACAGGTCGTATTCGACCTCGAGGTAATGGTCCATGAACGTCGAGTTCTGCTCGGGATCGAGCACCTCGAGCAGGGCCGATGACGGGTCGCCGCGGAAGTCCTGGCCCATCTTGTCGATCTCGTCGAGCAGGAAGAGCGGGTTGGACTTCTTGGCCTTCTTCATCGACTGGATGACCTTGCCGGGCATCGAGCCGATATAGGTGCGCCGGTGGCCGCGGATCTCGGCCTCGTCGCGCACGCCGCCAAGCGCCATGCGGATGAACTCGCGGCCGGTCGCCTTGGCGATCGACTTGCCGAGCGAAGTCTTGCCGACGCCGGGAGGACCGACGAGGCACAGGATCGGCCCCTTGATCTTCTTCTGGCGGCTCTGCACAGCGAGATACTCGACGATGCGGTCCTTGACCTTGTCGAGGCCGAAATGGTCGGTGTCGAGCACGTTCTGGGCGAAGGCCAGGTCGTGCCTGACCTTGGAGTTCTTGCCCCACGGGATCGACAGGATCCAGTCCAGATAGTTGCGCACGACGGTCGATTCAGCCGACATCGGCGACATCGTCCTGAGCTTCTTCAACTCGGCTTCCGCCTTCTCGCGGGCCTCCTTGGAGAGCTTGGTCTTCTTGATGCGCGCCTCGATCTCGGCGGCCTCGTCGCGACCGTCCTCGCCTTCGCCGAGCTCCTTCTGGATCGCCTTCATCTGCTCGTTGAGGTAGTACTCGCGCTGCGTCTTCTCCATCTGGCGCTTGACGCGCGAGCGGATGCGCTTCTCCACCTGGAGCACGGAGATTTCGGCTTCCATGAAGCCCATCGCCTTTTCCAGCCGTTCCTTGACGGAAAGCGTGGCCAGCATCTCCTGCTTCTCGGGGATCTTGATGGCAAGGTGCGAGGCAACCGTGTCGGCGAGCTTGGAATAGTCGTCGATCTGGCTGGCTGCGCCCACCACTTCGGGCGAGATCTTCTTGTTCAGCTTGACGTAGTTCTCGAAGTCGGTGACGACCGAGCGGGCCAGAGCCTCGATCTCGACCTCTTCCTCCTCCGGCTCGACCAGCGCCGAAGCACGGGCCTCGTGGAAATCGGGACGGTCGGTGAACGAGACGATCTTGGCGCGCGAGGCGCCTTCGACCAGCACCTTCACGGTGCCGTCGGGAAGCTTCAGCAATTGCAGCACGTTGGCGAGCGTGCCGATATCGAAGATGGCATCGGGCTCGGGATCGTCGTCGGCTGCGTTCATCTGGGTCGCAAGCAGGATCTGCTTTTCCTGACCCATCACCTCTTCCAGCGCCTTGATCGACTTTTCGCGCCCGACAAAGAGCGGAACGATCATGTGCGGAAACACAACGATGTCGCGCAGCGGGAGGACCGCGAAGACGCCGTCGCCGGGAGCCCTGGATGTTTTGGCCATTGTCCAACCTTTCATGTCGCGGCCGCCAGTCGGCCAACCGCGAATCTCATATTAACGACCGAGGATCGTTCCGCCTACCACCGTTTGTGACGGGAGTTTTACAGCACAGAATTCGGCACCTCGGCCTTCTGCTGTTAGTTGGATGTGTAAGCGGCAAAGATCAAGGGCAAACACGGTCCGTTCATCCTACTCCATCGGTCAGGCGGCACACCGTTTCACAGCAAAACGGCGCCCGTCGGGCGCCGTTCCACAAAAACTATGGGCCAGGTGCCATGTCAGGCGCTGACGTTGCCCTTCTTTTCCTTCTGCTCGGAATAGATGTAGAGCGGCCGGGCGTTGCCGGAGACCACCTCTTCCGAAATCACCACCTCGCGCACGCCTTCCAGCGCCGGCAGTTCGAACATGGTGTCGAGCAGGATTGCTTCCATGATCGAACGCAGGCCGCGCGCGCCGGTCTTGCGCTCGATGGCGCGCTTGGCGATCGCCGACAGCGCGTTCTCGTGGAAGGTCAGATCGACATTCTCCATCTCGAACAGCCGCTGGTACTGCTTGACCAGCGCGTTCTTCGGCTCGGTCAGGATCTGGATCAGCGCCGGCTCGTCGAGGTCTTCCAACGTCGCCAGCACCGGCAGACGGCCGACGAATTCGGGGATCAGGCCGAACTTCAGCAGATCCTCGGGCTCGACCTGGCGGAAGATGTCACCGGTGCGGCGATCCTCGGGCGAAGCGACCGTGGCGCCGAAGCCGATCGAGGTCTTGCGGCCGCGATCCGAGATGATCTTGTCCAGCCCGGCGAAGGCGCCGCCGCAGATGAACAGGATGTTGGCGGTGTCGACCTGCAGGAACTCCTGCTGCGGGTGCTTCCTGCCGCCCTGCGGCGGCACCGAGGCGACCGTGCCTTCCATGATCTTCAGGAGCGCCTGCTGCACGCCCTCGCCCGACACGTCGCGGGTGATCGAGGGGTTGTCGGACTTGCGCGAAATCTTGTCGATCTCGTCGATGTAGACGATGCCGCGCTGGGCGCGCTCGACATTGTAGTCGGCCGACTGCAACAACTTGAGGATGATGTTCTCGACGTCCTCGCCGACATAACCGGCCTCGGTCAACGTCGTGGCGTCGGCCATGGTGAAGGGCACGTCGATGATGCGGGCCAGCGTCTGCGCCAGCAGCGTCTTGCCGCAGCCGGTCGGGCCGATGAGGAGGATGTTGGACTTGGCCAGCTCGACGTCGTTGTTCTTGCCGGCGTGCGCGAGGCGCTTGTAGTGGTTGTGGACGGCCACCGACAGCACGCGCTTGGCGTAGGGCTGGCCGATGACATAGTCGTCGAGGACCTTGAGGATCTCCTGCGGGGTCGGCACGCCCTCGCGCGACTTCACCATCGAGGTCTTGTTCTCCTCGCGGATGATGTCCATGCAGAGCTCGACGCATTCATCGCAGATGAAGACCGTCGGGCCGGCAATCAGCTTGCGCACCTCGTGCTGGCTTTTGCCGCAAAACGAGCAGTAGAGGGTGTTCTTTGAATCACCGCCGTTGTTGCCGACCTTGCTCATTTTCCTGTCCTTTCACCGCCCGCCCGCCGATGGTCTGGCCAAGGCGTCTCATCAATCTATCGCGAGAATGCGCCACCGCCAGTGTCCCAGCTCACACAGCGTATTCCGTACGAAACACAAATCAGAAGACGCGGCAACGATTCGCAGCAACCCCACACAAAGCTAAGCCGTCGAAAATCAACATAGCCTTAACGTAGGCAATCCCACCCGTCGAGGGAACAGCCAATTGTGGCCGAAATGCCGCAAGCCGCGCCAAAAGCGCGTTTTCCCGCCACCCGCTGCCAATCGGCGCCTAGGCGGCGACGACTTCGGCGGCCTCGCGGGACGAAATGACCTTGTCGATCAGACCAAAGTCCTTGGCCTCGTCGGCGGTCATGAAATGGTCGCGGTCGAGCGTCTTTTCGATCTCGTCATAGCTCTTGCCGGTGTGCTTGACATAGACCTCGTTGAGGCGGCGCTTCAGCTTGATGATGTCCTGCGCATGACGTTCGATGTCCGAGGCCTGACCCTGGAAGCCGCCGGACGGCTGGTGGACCATGATGCGGGCGTTCGGCGTGGCGAAGCGCATGTCCTTGTGGCCGGCGCAAAGCAGCAACGAGCCCATCGAGGCGGCCTGACCGATGCAGAGCGTCGACACCGCCGGCTTGATGAACTGCATGGTGTCGTAGATCGCCATTCCCGACGTGACGACGCCGCCCGGGGAATTGATGTAGAGGTTGATTTCCTTCTTCGGGTTCTCGGCCTCGAGGAACAAAAGCTGTGCACAAACCAGCGTCGCCATGCCGTCCTCGACCGGACCGGTGATGAAGATGATGCGCTCTTTCAGCAGGCGCGAGAAAATGTCGTAGGCCCGCTCGCCGCGATTGGTCTGTTCGACCACCATCGGAACGAGGTTCATGTAGGTTTCGACGGGGTTCTTCATGGACTATCCCTTTTTGAAGATGGGATTCCGGCGCCGGGGAGTATGAGCAATCGGGCAGAATCGGTTCTGGATCGTTAGGATGTAAATAGGATGCCGGCTCACCCTAACGCAAGGCCGCCCCTCCTAGCCATCTGGTTAAGCCGAATCAAGCGCTACCACCGACGAAAGGCGCGGGCGAAGTGTCTTTCGACCAAGTGTCTCCCGGGGCGCTTTGAAACGGTAGCACTTTCTTAACCGCGCCCCTTAACGAAAAGCTGCAAAACCGCTTTCGGGGAACGGAGCTTCCGCTACAACTTCCGCGTTGAACTGGCGTTCTTTTCAAATGGGGAATGTCATGATCCGCAAAAGCCCCGCATCCCTGGCCGTGGCTGGCCTCGCCATCCTTGCCACGATATCGGAAACGGCGGCCGGCGGCCGCGCGCTCGAATGCTACGAGCCGATCCGCAGGCCGGCGCTCTACGATACCGTCTACGAGGACGTGATGGTCAGCCCCGGCGGCCAATTCATCGACTACGATGCGCCGATCTACGGCACGCGCGCGAGCGTCGAGCAGATCGCGCCAGCCCGCGTCACTTACGAGGTGGTGCCGGCCGTCACTCGCACCGTCTACCACACGGTCAAGGTGGACGACGGCGGCTATGCCTGGGAATGGCGCATCATCCACGGCCGCAAGGTGCTGTGCAAGGTGTGGCGCAAGGCCCGCTATGCGCGGGTCGCCGAAACTGCGGTGGTCGAGCCCGAGCGTCTCAGGCGCGTGGCGCTCCCGGCGGAATATGAAAGTGTCGCCCGGGAGGTGCTGGTGCGGCCGGAACGGCGGCGCATCACCGAGATTGCGCCCTCGTACCAGAAGGTGGCGCGTCGGGTGCTGGTCCGGGAAGGCTCCACGCACTGGCGGCGCGTGCATATCGCGCGGCATTGCCGGGATTAGGCCACCTCTGCCCGCAGCCACTTCTTGAGGCCGCCGACATCGCCGTCGCCAACGGCCTTGGCGACACGCCGGCCGACAGCCGCGCCGAATTTGTAGCCGTGGCCCGAGCAGGCAGAGACCACCAGGCACTTGTCGCCCTCATACGCCAGGAACTTCTCGTCGGCGGTGAAGGTGTAGGCGCAGGTGACGACCTCGGTCACCCTGTATTCAGCGATGCGGGCGATCGGCGGCGAGAACAGGTTGCGGATCACCTCACCCTCGCCCGGCACCGGCGCCCGGTTCCAATCGGCGTCGCTGGTCGGCACCTTGTGCAGGCCCGAACCGAATTTCATGCCGGCGCCGCGCGTCAGCGGGATCATGTAGCCGTCGGTGACGCCGCCGACGTCGAGGATGACGGGCGCCATTTCCCAGGCCACCCTAAGATCGGCTGGCGGTTCGACATAGGCAAGCGCGGTGCGATAGGTCTTCAATTCACCGCCGAGCTCCGGGAACAGCTTCAGCACCCACGCGCCGGCAGTGACCACGATGCGGTCGGCCTGCATCGTCTCGCCGCCGGCGAGCGTGATCCGACCGGCCTCGGCATCGACCTCGACCACCTTGCTGTGTTCGTAGACATTGGCGCCGTTGGCGCGCAGCCATGCAGCGAGGCCCGACGCGATCCTGCGGCAATGCAGAGCGCCACCCTCCGTCGAAAAATAGGCATAGCGGAACGTGTCGGGCTCGAGGAACGGCCAGCGCTCGACCGCGGCGGCCGGGTCGAGCAACTCGAAGGGAAAGTTCCCCTCCTCCAGGCCTTCGCGGTATTCCTCGGCCTCGTCGCCGGGCTCGCGCGAGATGCAGAGGAACCCCCTGGCATCGAGATGGTTCTCGCCGAGATCGGCCCACATCTCGTCCCAGGCGTCATACGCCTCCGTGATCAGCCTGCCATAGCCGGTGCCGGCGCGGTAGGCGCGACGGATGATGCGGTGATGGTCGCCCGACGCGGCCAGCGGGTTGGGGATCGGCCCCTGCTCGACGATCGAAACGCTGTGCCCGGCTTTGACCAGCGACCACGCCGTCGAAAGCCCGGCAATGCCGGCGCCGACCACGATCACATTCATCGAAACCATCCTTCCGCAGCCATCTTGCTGGCTCAATTCATTGGGTTGCCGGGCGCCAAGATACGGTCTGGCAGCGGGCTGGCAAGGCGCGCTAATGATCCAGCATGACCGATTTGATGCCGCCACCCGCCTACCTTGCCTTCGATCCCGCCGGCCGTCGCCTGCGGCTCGACCCGCACGAGCCGGCCTTCTTCCTGAACCCGTACGAGGCCTATGCCTTCCTGCATGGCGCCGCGAACGCCTTCTTCTGGGAGGACTACGGCTTCTGGTGCTTTGGCGGCTTCGACGACGTCAACCGGCTGCTGCGCGACCGCCGCTTCGGCCGCCAGAACCCGGCCGGCATTCCCGACAGCCGCGGCGTCGGCCAGGACCGTTCGCATC
>NZ_RZOS01000181.1:0-10789 GCF_004022605.1 Mesorhizobium sp. M4B.F.Ca.ET.089.01.1.1 | reverse complement strand
CTGGAATAGGGATGCTCGCCATAGATGGCGCGCAGCCATTTGCGCTGGGCGATCGCATTGGGGTCGCGCTCATTGGCGACGATGCCCGCCAGCACCTGGGCGCGCACGCGGTCGAGCGGCGCCTGGTCGAAGCGGGGTTTGTTGACCGCGAGCGTCAAGAGATCGAAGGCGGCGTCCTTCTGTTCCGACAGCATGCGCATCGAGCCGTAAATGCCGTCTCGCTGCGGCTCGAAGCTCATCTCGGCGCCAGCATCGTCGAGCTTCACCTGGAAAGTGTCGCTGTCGAGGTCTCCGGCGCCCTCGTCGAACAGGCCGGTCATCAGATTGGCCAGCCCCTCCTTGCCCGCCGGATCCTGCGCGGTGCCGCCGTCGAAGACGAAGCGGATGGCGATGATCGGCACCGTGTGGTCCTCGACCAGCCAGGCGGTGATGCCCTTGTCGGACTTCACCTCCTGGATGTTCATGCCGGCATGCGCGGCGAGCGCGGGCAGGATCAGGAAGAAGATCGCAAAGCAAAGGGTGGCGAGGGCGCGCAGCGCCTTTCCTTCTCCCCTTGTGGGAGAAGGTGTCGCCGAAGGCGACGGATGAGGGGTGTTGGAAGAAACGAACCGTGGGCGGTCCTGCCAGCACCCCTCATCCGTCTCGGCGCCACGCGCCGATCCACCTTCTCCCACAAGGGGAGAAGGAAAAGCACTCATCCGCCCGGCCACAGAACTCATCATCAATTCCCCGCCTGTTGCTGCGGCAGGAGATAGCCTGTCGTCGAATGGTCGAGGACCAGATAACGGGCGGCGACCGCCTTGACCTCGTCGGCGGTGACCTTGCGGATGCGGTCCGGCCATTCGAGCACGTCCTGCACATTGCCGCCGGTTGCCAGTGTCGAGCCATACATGTTGGCCATGTCGTCCTGCTTGTCGCGGGCGAAGATCATCGAGCGGACATAGCGCTGCTTGGCCTTCTCCAGCTCGTCGTCGGTGACGCCGTCCCTGGCGATGCGGGCGACCTCGGCGTCGACCGCCGCCTCGACATCGCCGAGCTTGGCGTCACCGCGCGGTGCGCCGTAGATGGTGAAGTTGGTGGCGTCGAGCATGGTGCCCTGGAAGTAGGCGCCGGCCTCCGCCGCGACGCCCTGCTTCACGACCAGCTGCTGGTAGAGCCGGCTGCGGTTGCCGCCGCCGAGGATTTCGGCGAGCAGGTCGAGCGCCTCGGCCTCGCCCGGCCGGGCCGTGTGATAGGACGGCACCACCCATTGCGTCGAGAAGGTCGGCACCGAAACGCGCGCGTCGGACAGCGTCACCGTGCGTTTGGTGTTCTGCTCGGGCTCGACCGGGCGGATGCGCGGCGGCAGGTCCGGCCCGCGCGCGACCTTGCCGTAGGTCTTCTCGGCCAGCGCCTTCACCGTGTCGGGCTCGACATCGCCAGCCACCACCAGCACGGCGTTGTTTGGCCGGTAATACTTGTCGTAGAAAGCGATCGCGTCGGTGCGGTTCAGCTGTTCCATCTCCTGCATCCAGCCGATGACCGGAATGCGGTAGGGCTGGTTCTGCCACAGCGTGGCGTCGACCTCCTCCTCCAGCAGCGCCTGCGGGCTGCTGTCGATGCGCGAGCGGCGCTCCTCCAGGATGACGTCGCGCTCGGTCTTGATGACGTCGTCGGTGAGGATGAGGTTGCGCATGCGGTCGGCCTCGAAGGCCATCATCTCGCCCAGCGCCGATGGCGCCACCGTCTCATGGAAGGCGGTATAGTCGTAGGAGGTGAAGGCGTTGTTGGAGCCGCCGATCTCCGCGACGGCGCTGTCGAACTCGCCGGCGGCGTGGTTGGTGGTCGCCTTGAACATCAGGTGCTCGAAGAAATGCGCGATGCCGGATTTGCCGGCCGGCTCATCGGCGCTGCCGATCTTGTACCACACCATGTGGGTAACGATCGGGGCGCGATGATCGGGGATGACCACCACCTCCATGCCGTTGTCGAGGAGAAAATCCGTCACCTTGCCGTCGTCGCCGGCGAGCGCCGGGCCGGTGAGCGCAAGCGCCGAGGTAAGGAGCGCCGCGCGCAGCCGTCTGGTGCAAGATGTCATTAAACGCTCCGGTTTCGGTTGCGCGACGATAGGCAAGGTTGCTGGTCGAGGCAAAGTGAATTGTTCGTCATTTTCGAGGCGGCGCTTCTTCCTTCTCCACTTGTGGGAGAGGAGAGCTGCTCACCCCGCCTCGATGAACCGGATCACCGTCTCGCCATAACCGCGCTCGTCGACCACCGCGAATCCCTCCCCGGCCTCGAACGGCGCGGAGGCCGCTTCCTCGACGACGCAGAGCGCGCCGGGCAGCAGCCAGCCGCCTTGCCTGGCGGAACGCAGCGCACGCTCGCCAAGACCCTTGCCATAGGGCGGATCGGCGAAGACGAGGCCGAAAGCGGCCAGCGTGCCGGCATCGCCGAGCCCAGTGGCGTCGCGGCGGAAGATCTTGGTGCGGCCGGTCAGTCCGAAGGCCTCGACATTCTCGCGGATCAGGCCGCGTCCCTCGGCCGATTCCTCGATGAAGACGCCGTAGGAAGCCCCCCGCGACAGCGCCTCCAGACCGAGCGCGCCGGTGCCGGCGAACAGGTCGAGCACGCGCGCGCCATCGAGCTTGTCGGCGAAGCGATGCGCCAGCACGTTGAAGAGCGCCTCGCGCGTGCGGTCGGTGGTCGGGCGGATGGCATTGCCGCGCGGCGTCGCCAGCGGACGCCCGCGGAACTCACCGCCGACGATTCTCATTTCAATCCGGCCCTCATCTGGTCCTGGGACCCTTCGGGCGCGGCCGGTCGCCGCCATCCGGGCGCTCGCCACGCGGCTTGCCGTACGGCTTGGCGCCGCCCGGCTTGCCGGCGGCCTTGCCATAGGACGGCTTGAACGAAGCCTTGCGCGCCTTCGCTTCCGCCGCCTTTGCGGCATCGGCCTCCGCCCTGCCCTTGCCGATCGGCCGGGCACCCGGCGCCATCCAGACATTGGCCTTGCGCTGGCCGGGCGGCTCGATCGGCCGCTGCTCGCGCTCGGACTTCTTGCCGCCGAACCCCGCACGGGGCTTGTCGCCAAAACCACCGCGAGGTTTGTCGCCGAAACCGCCGCGCTCCGGCTTCGGACCGCGCTCGCCGAAGGCCCTGTCGGGCTTGGTCGAAAGCTTGCCCAGCGCCTCGTCGCGGCTGCCTTCGCGGCGCTTGCGGGCCTTGATCAGCCCGCCTTCGCCGATCGGCCGGCGATCGACGCCATCGCGCGGGAATTTTGGCCGTTCGGCCTCATCGCGTCGCGGTTCGGTGCGGCGCACCGGTTTGTTGGAAAAGGGCTTTTGGATCTCGGCGTCGAAATTGGCGCCGGATTCCTCGACCAGGCGCTCGCCGAGCTGGTCGCGCAGCACGCGGCCCTTGATCTCCAGCACATGGCCCTCCGGCAGGTCCTCGAGCTGGAATGGGCCGTAGGAAATACGGATCAGCCGCGTCACGTCGAGGCCGAGCGCGCCAAGGATGTTCTTGACCTCGCGGTTCTTGCCTTCGCGCAGGCCGATCGTCAGCCAGGCATTGGTGCCCTGCTCCCGGTCGAGGCTGGCTTCGATCGCGCCATAAAAAACGCCGTCGACGGCGATGCCCTCGCGCAGGCCCGCGAGCGCGCTTTCCTCGACCTTGCCGTGCACGCGCACCCGGTAGCGCCTGAGCCAGCCGGTGGCCGGCAACTCGAGCACGCGCGACAGGCCGCCGTCATTGGTCAGCAGCAACAGCCCCTCGGTGTTGATGTCGAGGCGGCCGATGGTCATCAGCCGCGGCAGTTCCGCCGGCAGCACGTCGAAGACGGTCTTGCGGCCCTCGGGATCGCGGTTGGTGGTGACGACGCCGGCCGGCTTGTGGAACAGGAACAGCCGCGTGCGCTCGATCTTGGGGATTTCCATGCCGTCGAGATGGATGATGTCATCTGGCATGACGTTGAAGGCCGGCGAGGACAGGACCTTGCCGTTGACCTTGACGCGGCCGGCGGCGATCAGTTCCTCGGCGTCGCGACGCGAGGCAAGACCGGCGCGTGCGAGCCGCTTGGCGATGCGCTCGCCCGCTTCCTCGGCGGCCTCCGTTGGGCGCGGGCGCGGCTTGAAACCGCCCTGCGGCCGGTCGCCGGCAAAATCGCGCTTGGGGCGATCGGCGAAGTCACGCTTCGGGCGATCGGCGAAATCCCGTTTCTGGCGATCGGCAAAGTCACGCTTCGGACGATCGGCAAAATCACGTTTAGGCCGGTCGAAACGCTTTTCGCCGCCCGCGCCCTCGGCGGCCATCGGCCGGTCGCCGCGTGGCGCATAGGGCTTGCGCTCACGATTCTCGAACGGCTTGCCGTCCGGACGCGGGCCCTTGCGGAACGGCTTGTCGCCGCCTGGCGCGCCCTGCTCTAGATCGCGCGGCTTGTAGGCGCGCTTGAAATCGCGCGGAGGCCGCTCGCCTTCGGCAGCCATCGGCCGGTCGCCGCGCGGCGCGTAGGGCTTGCGTGGCCCCTCGCGCTTCTCGAAGGGCTTGCCTTCGGGACGCTTGCCCTTGCTGAACGGCCGGTCGCCGCTCTTGAAATCGCGCTTTGGCCGCTCGCCTTCGGCAGCCATCGGCCGGTCGCCACGCGGCGCGTAAGGCTTCTTGGCGCCGAAGCCCGGCTTGCCGCCCTTGCCGGCGGCGCCATCGCGGCCGCGCGGCCCCGCGGCTTTCGGACCGCCCCTGACCGGCCCCTTCTTGGGCCGGAATTTCTTGTCGTTGTCGTCCATGTGGCCTTTGCCTGTTTGCGCTGCTACAGCGTGGCGCATCCGTTCGGGCGCGCAAAGGACGCTGTCGCACTTTGATGTGGCGCATGATCGTTGCCGAAAACCGAGTCCGATTTTCGAGGTTAGGCGCTAGATAACAGGATCGCTGTCGGGTGGCGAGGAGATAATCGGAATGGAAAGCGCGTGAAGCGGCCGGATTTCATGGCATTGGCGCTGGCGGAGGCCGAGGCGGCGGCGCGGCGCGGCGAAGTGCCGGTCGGCGCCGTCATCGCCAGCGGCGGCACGGTCGTCGCCAAGGCCGGCAACCGCACCCGCGAGCTTGCCGATCCGACGGCGCATGCGGAGATGCTGGCGATCCGCCAGGCTTGCGAAAAGCTCGCCAGCGAGCGGCTTACCGGCCACGATCTCTATGTCACGCTGGAGCCTTGCGCCATGTGCGCCGGCGCCATCTCGTTCGCGCGACTGCGCCGGCTCTATTTCGGCGCCGCCGACGAGAAGGGCGGCGCGGTGGTCAACGGTGTGCGCTTCTTCACCTCCGCCACCTGCCACCACACGCCGGACATCTATCCGGGCATGGGCGAGCGCGAGGCGTCCCTCATTCTCAAGGATTTTTTCCGGGAGCGGCGCGAGCCGTAGAAATCGGCCTAAGCCAAGAAGCCCAGGGCCGAAAACCTTACCACCAGTCGAACCAGCCGCCGCTCTTGCTCTTGGCGGCCGCCTCCTTCTTGAGGCGGCGTTCCTTCTTGTACTCGTCCTCGCCAAGCTCGCCCTGCGGCGCGGCATCGGAGGCGACGCGATAGGCCAGCGGCGGCTCGCTCAGATATTTGCGGGTGTTGGGGTCGCCCTGCTTGCCCTCTGCCATGCGGCGCTGGATCTCGGCGGCGCGGCCCTTGTCCGAATCCGCCGGCGTCCAGCGCGGCGGGTGGCTCGAGGCCGAATCCGCCATCGCCTTCTTCACCGCCGCCGGATCGGTCTGCACGTCGTCGACGATCTGCGACTGGTAGGCCGGATCGTCCTGGTGGGCGGTGGCGTCGGCGCGAAGTCGGGCGCGGCGCTGCTCGGGCGATTCGGGCCAATCGGCGCTCGCCGTCTCGATGCTCTCCTGCGGCGGCGGCAGGTTTCCCTTCTGCCCCGGCGCCGGCTTCACCAGATCGGGGCGCGGCTTGTAGTCGATCTGTTCCTTGCGCTTCGGCGTGATCGAAAAGGCACTGGAGAGATCGTCGGCGAGCTGTGTGGCGGCAGGCTTGTCGGTGCCATAGGTGGGCGAGCCCATGCAGCCGGACAGCGCAAGCCCCGATACGACAAGCGGCGCCAGCAGCGCGACGCGCGCATAAGTTCTCTCGGTCATGCCAAAAAGTCCCACAATAAACAGCCTCTCGATCGCCACCGGCCAGAGGCGCGGTCCCCATCGGCCAAGCACTTGCGACGGAATTCCGGCGAGAATTTGTCGTCCGGAGTTTCGCGTGTTTACCTCAACCACCCGTTAAGGGCAACGCGCGGGCGGCAATCCGCCGCCCGGCGTGGCATTTGTGCACTCATTTTGGTGATGCATGTCGTTATCCCAAAACCGCTTCACACTTTTGGGCGACATGCACTAGAGCCGCCCGAGCGCCTTGAGTTCGCGCAGTACATCGGCATCGCGGGCCGAGACGTCCGGAAATTCCGGATCTTCGCCGACATCAGCGGTGTAGCGCCAGGAGCGCGCGCATTTCACCAGGCCACGGTCTTCGGCCTTCTCGACGACCACCGCAACACCCCTGACCTCGTCCAGCGTGAAGGCGCCGTCTGGCGTCTTGCCGTGGGCGATGACCAGATCGCTGGTGATCGCCATCTCGGCCATGTCGACATCCGAGATCGCCGCTTCAAGCGCGGCATCGTCGATCGTGACGACCGGCACCGCCTCCAGCGACGAGCCGATGACCTTCTGGGCGCGGGCGATCTCGAGCGCGCCGGTGACGACGCGGCGCACCTGCCTGACCTTGCGCCACTTCTCCGCCAGCGCCTCGTTCCTCCAGTCCGCCGGAATTTGCGGGAACTGGTCGAGATGGACCGAGACGGCGTCGGGGTGACGATCGAGCCAGGCCTCCTCCATGGTGAAGGGCAGCATCGGCGACAGCCATTTGACCAGGCAGTCGAACAGATGGCGCACCACCTGCACGGCGGCCTTGCGCCGGACGCTGGAGGGCGCGTCGCAGTAGAGCGCGTCCTTGCGGATGTCGAAATAGAAGGCCGACAGCTCGACCACCATGAAGTCGACGAGCGCGCGGGTGATGCGCTTGAACTCGAAGGCGTCGTAGCCCTGGCGCACCAGTTCGTCGAGCTCGGACAGCCTGTGCAGCATCAGCCGCTCCAGTTCCGGCATCTTGTCCAGCGCCACCTCCTCGCCATCGTCATGGGCAAGCGTGCCCAGCATCCAGCGGATGGTGTTCCTCAGCTTGCGGTAGGCGTCGATGTTGGTCTGCAGCACGTTCTTGCCGAGCCGCTGGTCTTCCCAGTAATCGGTCGTCACCACCCAGAGCCGCAGAATGTCGGCACCCGACTGCTTGATGACGTCCTGCGGCACCACGGTGTTGCCGAGCGACTTCGACATTTTCCGTCCCTCTTCGTCCATGGTGAAGCCATGGGTGACGACGGTGTCGTAGGGCGCCCTGCCCCGGGTGGCGCAGCTTTCGAGCAGCGAGGAGTGGAACCAGCCGCGATGCTGGTCGGAGCCTTCGAGATAGACGTCGGCCGGCCATTTCAGGTCCGGACGGTCCTCCAGCGTGAAGACATGCGTCGAGCCCGAATCGAACCAGACATCGAGGATGTCCATCACCTGATGCCATTTCGCGGCATCGTGATTGCCGAGGAAGCGCTCCTTGGCGCCGGGCGCGAACCAGGCGTCGGCGCCCTCGGCCTCGAAGGCCTCCATGATGCGCTGGTTGACCGCTTCGTCCTTCAGCACGTTGCCGTCCACGTCGGCGAAGACGGCGATCGGCACGCCCCAGGCGCGCTGGCGCGACAGCACCCAGTCGGGACGCTCCTCGATCATGGCGCGGATGCGGTTCTGGCCGGCGGCTGGCACGAAGCGGGTGTCGTCGATCGCCTTCAGCGCGCGGCTGCGCAACGTCGTGCCGTCGCCGAGGTCCTTGTCCATATAGACGAACCATTGCGGCGTGTTGCGGAAGATGATCGGCTTCTTGGAACGCCAGGAGTGCGGATAGGAATGCTTCAGGCGGCCGCGCGCGAACAGCGCATTGCGCTTGATCAGTTCCTCGATGACCGCCTGGTTGGCGTTGCCCTTCTTGCCATTGTCGTCGATGACGCGCGCGGCTCCACCCTCGCGGTCCGGGCCGAAGCCCGGCGCGTCCTTGGTGAAGAAGCCGGCATCGTCGACCGGGAACGGGATCGCGGTGTCGACGCCGCGCTTGAGCAGTTCCGCCACAGCGTCCATCCAGGCGTCGAAGTCCTCGCGGCCGTGGCTGGGCGCGGTGTGCACGAAGCCGGTGCCGGCATCGTCGGTGACATGCTCGCCGGCGATCATCGGCACCGGGAATTGGTAGCCGTCGGCCAGCCCCCTGAACGGATGCGACAGCGTCAGGCTTGCAAGCTGTTCGGCCGAAACATCGTGAAGGCGGTTCAAGGTGACCTTGGCCTTGGCCGAGGCATCCTCGGCAAGGGCGTCGGCGAAGATCAGCTTCTCGCCGGGCTGCGGGCCGAACGCGTTCTCGGCCGCCGTCACCTCGTAAAGCCCGTAGGCGACGCGCGGCGAATAGCTGACGGCGCGGTTGCCGGGCAGCGTCCAGGGCGTCGTCGTCCAGATGACGACATGGGCCTCGATAAGGTCGAGCGAGGATTCCGACAGCACTGCCGCCTGCGCGTTCTCGGCGCCGGCGACCGGGCGCGCCAAGCTCGCCACCGGGAATTTCACCCAGATCGTGTCGCTCTCATAGTCCTGGTACTCGACCTCGGCCTCGGCAAGCGCGGTGCGCTCGACGACGCTCCACATGACCGGCTTCGAGCCGCGGTAGAGCTGGCCCGACATGGCGAATTTCAACAGCTCGCCGGCGATGCGCGCCTCAGCGTGATAAGCCATCGTCGTATAGGGATTGTCGAAATCGCCGACGACGCCGAGGCGCTGGAACTCTGAGCCCTGCACCTTGATCCAGTACGCGGCGAAGTCGCGGCATTCCTTGCGGAACTCGTTGACCGGGACCTCGTCCTTGTTCTTGCCCTTGGCGCGGTATTGCTCCTCGATCTTCCATTCGATCGGCAGGCCGTGGCAGTCCCAGCCCGGCACGTAGTTGGCGTCGTAGCCGCGCATCTGGAAGGAGCGGTTGATGACGTCCTTGAGCACCTTGTTCAGCGCATGGCCGATATGGATGTTGCCATTGGCGTAGGGCGGGCCGTCATGCAGCACGAATTTCTCGCGCCCGGCGGCCTCCTCGCGCAGCTTGCGGTAGAGGTCCATGTCCTGCCAGCGCTTGACCAGCGCCGGCTCCTTTTCCGGCAAGCCGGCGCGCATCGGGAAATCCGTCTGCGGCAAATAGAGCGTTTTGGAATAGTCGATCGTTTCAGCGGTATCGGTCATTGGTCTGCCATGTGCATTGCCCGGCGACAAACAGGCTCGGGCGTTGAACTATCATGTTCTGAAAAAAGCGCGAGGCGCGCGCGCAACAGTCCCGGCGGCTCCGGCGGCGCTCAGGCCACCCGGAACACCGGGCTCGTAATTCGTATCGCGATCGCAAACAGGCGCGAAAAGCTCGTCATGGCCGGGCTTTTAGCGGATTAGTCAGCAGGAATAAAGCGCCGAGTTCAGGCGGCTACATCGAAAAGTCGAAGCGATAGGTGGTCGAGACGCCGACCGTGAACTGGTTGCGATCGCCGCGCTCCCGGACCAGGCTGGAATCGGCGGCCGGGCCCATCAGGCGCGAATATTCGCCGAACAGGCTGGCCGTCATCGGCTCGGTCACCTTCCAGGTGATTGCACCGCCGAGGCCGGTCGACTTCAGGCCGCCGCCCGGATGGTACTCGCTGAGGCCGGAGGCCGCCGCTTCGGTGGCATTGACGCCGTAATAGGCGTCGAAATAGCCCGATGAGGCGAAGGAGACGCGCGGCCCGCCGGAGATGCGGACCGTGGGCGTCACATCGTAGAAGGCATCGGCCGCGATATCGGCGACGAAGCCGTCATGGGCGCGGATGCCATGCCTGAGCTCGGCGCGGGCTCGCACCCAGTCAAGCGGATAGAATTCGAAGAAGCCGCCGACCTCGCCGCCCCAGCGCACCGGGTCGAGACCCGCCAGTTCATCCTTGCTGCTGCGGGAGAACAGGAACTTGCCGGTCAGGCCGGCGCGCACGCTGCCGTCGTCGATCAGCGCCAGCGAGATGTTGTCGTTGCGCGAGGTGAAGCGCGCTTCCGGACCCACCTTGCCGAGCGAGATGATCGGCTGGGCACCGAGCATGTACTTCTTGCCGCCCTCGAAATTCGGCGCGATGAGGCCGGTTGCGCCGAGCGTCAGGTACCAGTCGCCCGAAATCCAGCTCCCCTCGCCGGCATGGGCCGAAGAGACGGCCATCAGGCCGGAGGCGAGAACCAGCTGAATCGTCCGGACAATACGCATCGTTACCCCATACGCGAAACAGGCCGGCAGGAACACCCCGGCAGCGCAAAAGCCATGGCGCCAGTTCGGTAAAATTTGACTTAAAATCCGTAACATCGGCAGCGGCGCCGACGATGCGGCGCATGCCTGATGTTGCGTGTGGGTGATCCATTAGGGCCGGTTCGCGTCAGATCTTTTCTATCGAGGAACAGGCTTTCGGAATTTCATTTCTGTCTAAGTCTATAAATTCAGTGGACTTTAATTCACGGCCGCTCCGATCGGCTGCAATCGAGGCTGTGCCTCTGTTCCAAGGATTAAAGCCCATGCGAAAATTGATTTCCGCCACCCTTTTTGGACTTGCCCTGGCTTCCGCCAGTACCGCGGCAAACGCCGCGGACGACAAGAAAGTCGTCGTCGCCTACCAGACCGGCGCCAACCCCTATAATCTTGGCA
>NZ_RZOS01000180.1:0-10831 GCF_004022605.1 Mesorhizobium sp. M4B.F.Ca.ET.089.01.1.1 | reverse complement strand
GAAGGCATCGGCGGCCCGTTCCTGGCCGGCGAAGCGGGCGAGGCCGTCATTCCAAAGATCGCTCAGACGGAAGAGATCCTGCTTCAGCGCATCGGACATCGGGAACGGCTCGACGCGCACGCCGCAGCTCATCGGGCAGAGGTTGCGGAGCGCGGTGAAGCTCGAATGCATTTCGGCTGCGGCCGAGCGCGCCCAGGCACGCGCCCTGGCGTCCGCCGGCCACACGTCCTGATGGCGCTCGGCCAGATATTCGACGATGCTGAGCGAATCCCAGACCGCCCAGCCATCATCGACCAGGCACGGCACTCGGCCATTGGGCGAGAACGACCGAAAAAGGCTGAAACTGGATCCGGTCGGAAACGGCGTCAGTCGCTCCTCGAAGGGAATGTCGAGAGTGCGCATCAGCACCCATGGCCGCAGCGACCAGGAGGAATAGTTCTTGTTGCCAATGTGCAGAACGTACATCGGGCGCGCCCCTCCTCGTTTCATGCAGTTCCGGACGGAAAACCGCTTCTATCTTGCCGCCGGCGCCGGTTGGCGAACCTCGCGCCCCCTGAACATCGACCAGCTGTACATCGCCAGTGCCGTCCAGATCAGCCCGAAGGCGACGGCCTGCGTTGTGCCGAACGGCTCGTTGAAGGCCAGCACGGCGATCAGGAAGACCATGGTCGGCGCGATGTACTGCATGATGCCGATGGTGGAGAGGCGCAACAGCCTGGCGCCGAAGGCGAAGAGCAGAAGCGGCACGGCGGTGACCGGGCCGCAGCCGATCAGCAGCGCGGTATCGGTGCCGTTGCCCGAGACGAAATGGTCCTGCCCGGTGGCGATCAGGTAGGCGATATAGCAAAGCGCCGGCACCGACAGCAAAAGCACTTCGAGCAAAAAGCCCTGGCTCGGGCCGATCGGCAGCGTCTTGCGGAAGAAGCCGTAGGCGGCGAACGAGAAGGCCAGCGCCAGCGACACCCAGGGCAGCTTGCCGGCCTCGATTGTGAGCACCATCACCGCGATCGCCGCCAGCACCACCGCGGCGATCTGCAGCCGGTCGAGCCGCTCGCCGAGCAGCACCGCGCCGACGACGACCACCACCAGCGGGTTGATGTAATAGCCGAGCGCGGTCTCGACGGTGCGGTCGACGGATATCGCCCAGACATAGATGCCCCAGTTGATCGAGATCAGCACCGCCGTCAGCGCCGCCATGGCGATGCTTTTCGGCGAACGGATCGCCGCCTTGAAATCGGCTGTGCGGCCGGCCCAGACCAGCACGCATGCCGCGATCGGCACCGACCAGACGATACGGTGGGAGATGACCTCGATCAGCGGCAGATGCGCGACAGCCTTCATGTAGAAGGGCAGCAGCCCCCACAGCAGATAGGCGCCCAGCGCCAGGAGGAAGCCGCGGCGGGCCTTGGCGTCTGCATCGAGCTGATCGGGTTCGGTAGCCATGGCCCAACGCTATGCGCCAGACGCCCGCCCAAGACCATCGCAAATTGCTGATGGATCAATGGACTTTCTGTGATGGTTCAACCTACTCCGCCGCCACCAGCCCGGCCATGTCGCGGTTCTTCATCAGCTTGTAGATGATCGAATCCATCAGCGCCTGGAAAGAGGCATCGATGATGTTTTCCGACACGCCGACCGTCCACCAGCGGGCGCCGCTGGAATCGTGCGATTCGATCAGCACGCGCGTGATGGCCTCGGTGCCGCCGTTGAGGATACGCACCTTGAAGTCGGCAAGCTCGAGGTCGCCGATCTCGTTCTGGTATTTGCCGAGATCCTTGCGGAGCGCGATGTCGAGCGCGTTGACCGGGCCGTGGCCTTCGGCCACCGACATCTTCTCCTCGCCATCGACCATCACCTTGACGATCGCCTCCGACACCGTCTTCAGCTGGCCGTTGGCGTCGAAGCGCCGCTCGACCATGCAGCGGAACGAGGTGACGTTGAAGAACTCCGGCAGGCCGTGCAGCATCTTGCGGGCGAGCAGCTCGAAGGAGGCGTCGGCGCCCTCATAGGCATAGCCCGAGGCCTCGCGTTCCTTGACCACGGCGATCAGCGCATCGAGCCGATGATCGTCCTTCGGGACGTCGATGCCGCGCCGCTTCAGCTCGGCGAGGAAATTGGCCTTGCCGCCCTGGTCGGAGACCATGACGCGGCGGCGGTTGCCGACGGCTTCCGGCGGCACATGCTCGTAGGTCGCCGGCTCCTTGGCCAGCGCCGAGGCATGGATGCCGGCCTTGGTGGCGAAAGCGGAAGCGCCGACATAGGGCGCCTGGGCTTCCGGCGCGCGGTTCAGCAATTCGTCGAAGGCGCGCGACAGGCGCGAGATGCCGGTCAGCGCCTCGGCCGAAATGCTGGTTTCGAAGCGGTCGGCGAAGGCCGGTTTCAGCGAAAGCGTCGGCACGATCGAGATCAAATTGGCGTTGCCGCAGCGCTCGCCGATGCCGTTCAGCGTGCCCTGGATCTGGCGCACGCCGGCCTCGACGGCGGCCAGCGAATTGGCTACCGCCTGGCCGGTGTCGTCATGGGCATGGATGCCGAGATGCTCGCCCGGAATGCCGGCGGCGATCACCGTCTCGACGATGGCGCGCACTTCCGAAGGTTGCGTGCCGCCATTGGTGTCGCACAGCACCACCCAGCGCGCGCCGGCATCGTAGGCGGTCCTGGCGCAGGCAAGCGCGTAGGCGGGATTGGCCTTGAAGCCGTCGAAGAAATGCTCGCAGTCGACCATCGCTTCCTTGCCGACGGCGACCGCCGTCTCGACCGACACCTTAATCGAGTCGAGGTTCTCCTCGTTGGTGCAGCCGAGCGCGACACGCACATGATAGTCCCAGCTCTTGGCGACGAAGCAGATTGCATCCGATGTCGACTGCACGAGCGCCGCCAGCCCCGGATCATTGGAGGCCGAGACGCCTGCCCGCTTGGTCATGCCGAAGGCGACGAACTTTGCCCGCGCCGTTCGCTTCTGCTGGAAGAAGGCGGTGTCGGTCGGGTTGGCGCCGGGGTAGCCGCCCTCGACATAGTCGATGCCGAACTCGTCCAGCAGCTTGGCGATGGCGATCTTGTCCTCGACGGAAAAGTCGATGCCCGGCGTCTGCTGGCCGTCGCGCAGGGTGGTGTCGAAGAGGAACAGTCTTTCTTTTTTCATGATGACAAGGCGCTTGAGCACCCCCCTCTGGCCTGCCGGCCATCTCCCCCGCAAGGGGGGAGATCGGCAGCCTTGCCAACGGCGCTCGTCCTGCAGCGTCGGCGATTGGCGAAAGCGAAGGCGATATCCAATCTCCCCCCTTGCGGGGGAGATGTCCGGAAGGACAGAGGGGGGTGGGACGGAAAGCCGTACATCGACTAGTTCTTCCCCGCAAACCCATCCGTCGCCCGGATCAGGCGATCCAAGATCCCCGGCTCCGAGTAAGCATGGCCGGCGCCTTCAATGAGATGGAAATCCGCCTTCGGCCAGGCCTTGTGGAGCGCCCAGGCGTAGCGCGCCGGGCACGGCATGTCGTAGCGGCCGTGGACGATGGTGCCGGGGATATCCTTCAGCTTCCAGGCGTCGCGCAGCAACTGCCCCTCCTCGAGCCAGCCGGCATGGACGAAGTAATGGTTCTCGATGCGGGCGAAGGCGACGGCGTAGTCGTCCTCGCCGAACTTGCCGCTGGTTTCCGGCTCCGGCAAGAGCGTGATCGTCTCGCCTTCCCACAGGCTCCAGGCAAGCGCGGCCTCGACCTGTGCCTTGCGGTCGGAGCCGACCAGCCGCTTGCGATAGGCGGCCATCATGTCGCCGCGCTCGGCTTCCGGGATCGGCGCCAGGAAACGCTCCCATTTGTCGGGGAACATCTCGGACACGCCGAACTGATAGTACCATTCGAGCTCGGCGCGCGTCAGCGTGTAGATGCCGCGCACGACGAGTTCGCTCACCCGCTCAGGATGCGTCTCGGCATAGGCGAGCGCCAGCGTCGAACCCCACGAGCCGCCGAACACAAGCCATTTGTCGAAGCCCGCCATTTCGCGCAGGCGCTCGATATCGGCGACGAGATGCCAGGTGGTGTTGGCCTCCAGCGAGGCGTTTGGCGTCGATTTCCCGCAGCCGCGCTGGTCGAAGAGGATGACGTCGTAGAGCTTGGGATCGAACAGCCGCCGATGCTTTGGCGATATGGTGCCGCCCGGGCCGCCGTGCAGGAAGACTGCCGGCTTGGCACCTTTGGTGCCGGAGCGCTCCCAGTAGACGGTGTGGCCATTGCCGACATCGAGCATGCCCGACTCGAACGGTTCGATCTCCGGATAGAGGGTACGCATGGAGCCGCCGGCGATCGTCATAGTTTCAAGCCCTGCTGCGGCCAGTTGGCCGTCTCGTGATCGGGATGCTGGAAGGAGATGATCTGCTCCTGCCGTCGATAGAAGTCGGAGTCCTCATGGATCGGCGCTTCGAAGATCTTTTCCACCCAGGGCAGCCGCACCGCGTAGTTGACCTGGATCTGCGGCGCGAGGTCGGAGCGGTCGTCGAAGGCGCCGATGGCGATCTCCAATTGGCCCTGCTGGCGGTAGGTCATCGGCGTGCCGCAACGGGCGCAGAAGCCGCGATCGATGTTGACGGAGGACTGGAAGTAGCTCGGCTCCTCATGGGTCCATTCGACGCCATCCTTCGGCACCGTCACCAGCGCCCCGAAGAAGGAGCCGAACTGCTTCTGGCACATGCGGCAATGGCAGATGGACGGGCGCCCGAGCGCGCCCTTGATGCGAAAGCGCACGGCGCCGCATTGGCAGCCGCCGGTTCGAACGGTGTCGGTCATGATCTTTCCTCCGGCGGCCATTGGTCGGTGTCGTGGTCGGGGTGCTGATAGGAGACGAGCTCGGCCAGATAAGGCGCCGAGCCGATGTCGGCCATCGTGTCCTCGCCCGGCAATTTCGGGATCGTATCGACGTAAGGCAGCTTCGCTTCGGTGCCCCACTGGATGGTGGGCGCGATGCCGGCCGGATCGTCGAAGGCGGCGATCGCCAGCGCCATGCCGTCGGGCGCCTCGAAGGTCAGCGGCGTGCCGCACTCGGCGCAGAAGCCGCGCCATGCTGCGCTGGAAGAACGAAAGCGCTTGGGCTCGCCGCGCGTCCATTCGACCCTGGCGCCGCGCACCGAGACCAGCGGCAGATAGAAATTGCCGCTCGCCTTCTGGCACATGCGGCAATGGCAGATCGAGGCATCGCCCAGCGCGCCCTCGACGCGGAAGCGCACCGCGCCGCATTGGCAGCCGCCTGTATAGACCGGCCGGTTGTCGAGGCTCATGACTCACTCCAATTCATGGCCGATCACTCCGGATCATGGCAGACCGCCTCGACGTTGTTGCCGTCGGGATCGAAGACGAAGGCGCCATAGTAGTTCGGATGATAGTGCGGGCGGAGCCCCGGGCCGCCATTGTCCCTGCCGCCGGCGGCAAGGGCTTCGGCATGGAAGGCATCGACCTCGGCGCGGCTGCGCGCGGTGAAGGCCACATGCTGGTGATCCTTCGGCTTGTCCTTGCCCGAGCTCAGCCAGAACACCGGCCGGTCGCGGCCATAACCGCCGACCTTGGCGCCGCCGGTGTATTCGGTGGGCACCATGTAAAGCAGCGAAGCGCCGAGCGGCGCCATCGCCTTGTCGTAAAAGGCCTTCGAGGCGTCGAAATCGGAAACGGTGATGCCGAGATGGTCGATCATGGAACTGCCTCCCTTGTCGGTTCGCGCGCCGGCCTATCGGCGCCGGCGAGGCCAGCCTCGATCACGATGTGCTGGCAGACATTGTCGATATCGCGGATGACGTCGTCGTTCCAGAAGCGCAGGATGGTCCAGCCGAGCGCTTCAAGCTTCGCGGTTCGCGCAGCATCGGATGCGGAGACGTCAGGCGACGCATGCTGAGAGCCGTCCAGTTCAACGATCAGCTTCTTGCTGGGGCAGGCAAAATCCACGATGTAGCCAGCTATCGGCATCTGACGTCGGAACGCCATTCCCATCAGCCTATCAGCACGCACCTCATTCCAAAGCTTCAGCTCGGCATCGGTCATCGCCTTGCGCATCTTGCGCGCATTGCCGCGTTTGGCGGGAGATACCCGATGATGGGTCATCGCGAGGCCCCCCTCTCTGCCCTGCCGGGCATCTCCCCCTCAAGGGGGGAGATCGGCAGCTTCGCCGACGGCGCTCCACTTTCCACCTCGGTGATTGGCGAAAGCCAAGCCAACGTCCAATCTCCCCCCTTGAGGGGGAGATGTCCGGCAGGACAGAGAGGGGGGCCTCGCTCCAACCTCTCCAATCCTGCTATCCGAGCGCCCAACCTCACCTTTTGATCTCCCACGTAGTCACACGCTCGCCGGTGACAGGATCCTTACCGTCCTTCAGCTGCACGCCCTGCGCCAGAAGCTCGTCGCGGATGCGGTCGGCCTCGGCCCAGTTCTTCCCGGCGATCAGCGCCAGGCGTTTGGCGATGGCCTTGGCGATGGCCGCCTCGTCCACCTCGGCCGTGCCGACATCGAAGCCGAGGAAGGCGAGCGCGGCCTTCAGCGACGCGGCGGCATCGTTGCCTTCCGCCGCCTCGCCGGCAAGCTGCGTCAACTGCTGGAAGGCGGCATAGGTCGCGAGATCGTCGGACAGCGCCGCCACGACCTCCGCCGGCAATTGCCCGGCCGCCGGCGCCAAATCCGAGGCGCGCTTCCACTTGCGCAGCGTGTTCTCCGCTTCCTCCAGCTTGCGCACCGAGAAGTCGATCGGCTCTCGGTAATGCGTCATCAGCATCGCCAGCCGCAGCACTTCGCCCGGCCATTTGCGGCCGCCGAAGGTCTCGGTCTCCAGCAGCTCATGGATCGAGTAGAAATTGCCGAGGCTCTTCGACATCTTCTGGCCCTCGACCTGAAGGAAGCCGTTGTGCATCCACACGTTGGCCATCACCTCGGTGCCGTGGGCGCAGCGCGACTGGGCGATCTCGTTTTCATGGTGCGGGAAGATCAGGTCGAGGCCGCCGCCATGGATGTCGAAGACCTCACCGAGGTAGGCGGCTGACATGGCCGAGCATTCGATGTGCCAGCCCGGCCGGCCCCTGCCCCACGGGCTTTCCCAGCCCGGCTCTTCGGGCGAGGACAGTTTCCACAGGACGAAATCGCCAGG
Organism: Mesorhizobium sp. M4B.F.Ca.ET.089.01.1.1; assembly: GCF_004022605.1. NCBI lineage: Bacteria > Pseudomonadati > Pseudomonadota > Alphaproteobacteria > Hyphomicrobiales > Phyllobacteriaceae > Mesorhizobium > Mesorhizobium sp. M4B.F.Ca.ET.089.01.1.1. The sequence goes on along the minus strand of NZ_RZOS01000180.1, from coordinate 3,715 downwards.
GTTCTTCTTGTGCGCGTCGACGGCGATGCGGGCGCCGGCCTGCTGTTCGTCGAGATTGCGCTTCGACAGATCGCCGTAGTCGGGCATCGAGGCGGTGTCGAACAGCACCTCACCCTGCGCCTGATAGGCGTGGCCGCGGCCGATCAGGCGCTCGATCAGCGTGATCATGTCGGCCTTGCCGTCCGGCCTCGGCAGGACGAATTCGGTGGCTCGCGGCTCGAAGGTCGGCGGGAGGCAGCCGAGCGTCGCGACATCCTTGTGGTACTGGTCGGCGGTCTTCTCCGTCACACGACGGATCGCCTCGTTGAGCGACAGCTTGCCCGACGCGATCTCGGCGCCGAAATCGCGCAGCGCGCGGGCGTTGATCTTGTCGTCGACATCCGTGATGTTGCGCACATACGTGACGTGGCTCTCGCCATAGAGTTGGCGCAACAGACGGAACAGCACGTCGAAGACGATTACAGGCCGCGCATTGCCGATGTGGGCAAAGTCGTAGACCGTCGGGCCGCACACATACATGCGCACATTCTGCGGATCGATGGGGACGAAATCGTCCTGCGTCCGCGTCAGCGTGTTGTAGAGGCTGAGACCCTTCGATGCGTCAGACATGCGTGCCCTTCCGATCCCTTGGATTTGGACGGAGCCTTCCTTGCGCCAAGGCGCAAACCGGGCTCCAGCCTGCTGGCCGGGGCGTTTGTCCAATCTGGGGAAAGATGAGGCGAAAACGTCCGGACCAGCGCGAGGCTAGTCAATAATGCAAATGCCACAAATGGCGAAAAACGTTTTCATGCGCGGCTTTATCGCCTTGCCGGGTGTTGCCGTCAAGTCGCAACTTTGAGCAAACGAGTCGCCGGGTCACGGCTTATGAGGCACTGAAACATTTTATTAAACATGTCGGCACAGTGATGAAACATTCGCCGGCTAGATCGCCAGGCGTCACGATTTGGTCGGAATCGGCCATCAAACGCGGACACGCAAATGTTACCAGGGAAGAGACCAATGCCACGAAGCAAGCAGGAACCGAGCCGCGCCAAGCAACCGGCGCTCGCCAACCAATATCGGGCGATCGGACCGGCCGCGATCGTCGCCGCCCTTCTGCACACCGCCAAGAAGAAGAAGCCGGCACAGAAGATCATCTCGCCGCGCGCCGCCTGAAACGGCACGACCGGTGCAGCCTCCGATGATGGGGGCGCCGGCGATGAGGGCTCGACCAAGCGCCCTGGAAATGAAGGCCTCGACGGGCTTCGCTAGAATAGCGTCATCTGACTGTCGTCCGCGCCGGACTTCTGGCGCCTGACCTTCTCGGCTTGCGGCCCGACAATGCCCCGCTCCTGAATCTCCGGCCCGGTGTTGGCGACCTTGTTGACAAGGTCGGAAACCGGGACAGCTTCGAAGAAATCGGGTTCGGCCGGCCGCAACAGGTCGGCGACGTCGCGCGGCTCCTGCACGCGGCAATCCAGCCAGCGGGCAAAGTCGCGCTCCTCGATCACCACCGGCATGCGGTCGTGGATATGGGCGATGCCCGAACTGGCACGGGCGGTGAGGATGGCGCCGGTGTCCATCTCGGAGCCGCCCGGCTCGGCATAGGTCTCGATCAGTCCGGCGAAAGCGACGAGGCCGCCATGCCTGGGACGGATCCAGTAGGGCTGGCCCTTCGAACCACCTTCCCCCTTGTCCCCGGCTTGCCGCCATTCATAGAAGCCGGAGGCCGGCACCAAGGCGCGGCGATGGCGCATGGCGGTCTTGAACGACGCCTTTTGCGCCGCTCCCTCGGAGCGGGCGTTGAACAGCAGCGGAAACTCCCTGGTGTCCTTGACCCAGGTCGGAATCAGCCCCCAGCGTACCAGCATCGGCTGGCGGTCCGGCAAATTCGAGCCCGGCGCCCTTGGCGGACCGGCAAGCACCATCAGCACCGGTTGCGTCGGCGCGATGTTGTAGCGGGCCGGAAACGTCTCCAATTCCGCTAGGCCGAGAAAGGCTGCGGTCTGCTCCGGCGTGGCGGTCAGGGCAAAGCGTCCGCACATGGATTTCGGCTCTTCGATTGGGGATCGCCATGAAAGTGGCGATGGAACCACGGCACTGCAACGGCTAAAGCTGTCCGGTCCACAACCAAGCTGACAGACGAAGCGGCCCCAAGCGCATGAAAGAAGCTCGCAAGATCATCCCGGCCGTTTCCGTCGCGATCGTGCGCGGCGACAAGGTCCTTCTGGTCAAGCGGGCACGGCCGCCGTCGCAAGGGCTCTATGCCTATCCGGGCGGCAAGGTCGAGCCCGGCGAGACGCTGTCGCAAGCGGCGGCGCGCGAGCTCGAGGAGGAAACCGGACTGCTGGCCCATGGCTACCGCCCGCTGCGCGACATCCACATCGATGGCAGCGGTGAGAATCACGCGGTCGACTATCTGCTGACCGTGTTCGGCGCGGCTTACGCCGGCGGCGAGCCGGTGGCCAGCGACGATGCCGAGACGGCGGCCTTCTATACGCTGGCCGAGATGGCCACCATGCCGCTGGCGGGAGACGTTTTCGAGGTGGCGGAGGAATTGCTGGGGGCTCGGGGAAATACAGGACCGTAGGGTCGCGAAAATCGCCTTGCAGGCGACAAGATGTTTCGCCACAAAGCCTTATCCTCGTCACGACAAGGACCTGATGACCCGCGCCTCACCCTTCCTTGCCGCATGGCTTGCCGCCTGCATGACGCTGACGGCTTGGCCGGCGCTCGCCGCCGAGGCGCCGTTCGAGCCTGGGCTGATGCGGCTGGCGGAAGTGCTGGGATCGCTTCATTTCCTGCGCAATCTCTGCGGCGAGAAGGGCGACCAGTGGCGGGTCGAAATGGAAAAGCTGCTGGCATCGGAAAACCCCGACCCTGAGCGGCGCGCCCGCTTCATCGCTTCGTTCAACCGCGGCTACCGTTCCTTCGGCGGCACCTACACGCAATGCACGGCCTCGGCGACGGAAGCCATCAGCCGCTACATGAAGGAAGGCGAGACGCTGTCGCGCGACATCGCCTCGCGCTACGGCAACTGACGGCGTCCGGCCTCCCGCCCCCTCGCCACCCACAGGTTTTCAGAACCAGCGCTTGTCTATGCCGCCATCTTGGTGCAATCCTTATGTTGCACTTCTGCAACAGCGTTAACGAAACGTTACGGCGCGGATGTGAAATTAACTCAAACTGAAGGTTTTGGTGCCGCTCGCCGGCCTAATCGGCTAAGTTTGGAAACTATCGAACGCAGGCTTTTGCAACGCGACGGATTTTGGCGGGTACGACCCCAAAAATGTCGTATTTACAAACGGTTACTCAAGCCTGCGTGTGAAAGGGACAGCCCAGGCCCGATCCGCACAACGGATCGTCGCTTGAACAGGGTGGACATCGCAATGGAACATGCCGTCAACGACATCGACGCGTTGGTCAGGGAGGAGAAGCGCCTGACCGCCGTGGAGAGCCACAGCGAGGCGTGGGCGGAAGGGTTGTCGGCCGGCATCGAGCCGGAAATCATCGCCGAGGCAGCGCTTGAAACCGCGTTTGGCGAGATGCTGCGCGCCAATGGCGAGACCTCGGCTCTTGCCCTGCTCGACCGCATGCGTGAAAAGGTGATCGCCGGCCTAATCGGCTAAGTTTGGAAACTATCGAACGCAGGCTTTTGCAACGCGACGGATTTTGGCGGGTACGACCCCAAAAATGTCGTATTTACAAACGGTTACTCAAGCCTGCGTGTGAAAGG
>NZ_RZOS01000017.1:0-33493 GCF_004022605.1 Mesorhizobium sp. M4B.F.Ca.ET.089.01.1.1 | reverse complement strand
GAAAATCGAAAGAGAAACGATGACCTTGTTCAAATCGAAACGAGGCCGACTCCTGACGGCTGCCGTGTTGACCAGTATCTGCTTGACCGGATGCGCAACCGATAGGTTCCGGCTCAACCAAGCCTACGCCGACAGGGCGAAAGCCGAAGCATCCAAGACCGCCCTGGCCGAGGCCGAAAAGCGCGTCCAGGAAGCTCGCCGGATGCCGGTTTACCCGGAGCGCTGCAAGCGGACCCATCACAGTGGTGTCGTGCTCGGCGACCGTCTCGACGTGGCGAATGAGAAGGGTGACATCGCCCTCGGCGCCGCCAATGACCAGACGATCTGGTGCGCCGCCTGGTACGCCAAAAACTACGACGCCAGGGAGCCGAAGCCGTGACCGACGCTGAAATCCACGAGATCGCGCGCCGCGCCGCTCAAGAGGCCGTCAAGGAGACCTTCCTGACGCTCGGGCTCGATCCCGACAAGCCGCTCGAAGCGCAAGCCGACATGCTGTTCGTTCGCAAGACGCGGACCAGCGCCGAAGCCATCCAGCGCCAAAGCCTCATGGCGGCCGTTGGCATGATCACGCTCGCCGTGCTCGGGCTCATTTACGCGAACATCAAAGGCCACTGATGCCGACTCCCCCGCTTTCCGACGAACTGGCCATGGCTGCGGCCGAAGCCATCCTCACCCACGGTAGCGCCGCCGACGCGGCGAAGGCTCTCGGGCTCGATCTTAAGACCTTCAAGAACCGCCTGACGCGCGCCAGAGAACGCGGCATGTTGGGCACGGAGGCGGCCCGTGAGCAGGTGGCCGACGACGCGGCAATCCTCGAAGCTGCGCAGGCTGGCGGAATCGAAGACCCGCGCAACCTGTCCCACTTCTGGAAAATCGTCAAAGACGACACCGGCAGCGGCTATTCCCTTTTCGTGAAGAACCCGCGCACCGGACAGAACGTCTCCGTCGCCGATATGGTGCGTGAGGCGATCGAGGGGATGTCGGTCACCGCGCCACTGGCGCTCCCCCCGAGGCCTCGATCAAGCAACGACCACCTGCTCGTGATCGACCTGGCCGACGTTCACTTCCTAAAGCTCGCGGTGCGGACGGAGACCGGCCACGAGTACAATCGCGAGGTCGCCCGACACCGTGTTGTTGAGGGCACGAAGTCGCTCCTGCGCATGGCTGAGCCGATGGGCATCGGACAGATATTGTTCGTCCTTGGCAACGACGCCTTGCATGTCGATGGCCCGCGTTCAACTACGACCAGCGGCACTTTTCAGGACAGCGATGGAACGATCTTCCAGGGCTTCGGGGACGCGGCCGTGGCCTACAATGAGGCGATCGGCGAGGCGGCCAAGCTTGCCAACGTCGATCTGCTCCACTGCATGTCCAATCACGACTGGCTGATGGGATGGGCGCTATCACAAACGATCGCGGCGCCGTATCGCAACCTGGCCAATTCGCGCATCCGGGCAACCGGCTACAATCTCAGCGAACGTCACCGGAAATATTATCGCTACGAATCGAACCTGCTCGGCGTCACGCATGGCGACGGCGCGAAAGAAGAAAAGCTCTACGGCCTGATGGTCCACGAGGCGCGCGAGCACATCTCGTCCTGCCAAAACCTGTACTGGCTGCTGCACCATGTCCATCACAAGGACCGGAAGACGCGCGGCGAGGTTCCGTTCCTGCGTGAGAAGGATCACAACGGTATGACGGCGCTGATCAGCGGAAAGCCGCAATTCGAGGGCCAGCATGTCAACATCGAATACGTGCGCTCACCCTCGGCGCCGGATGGCTGGCACGATCGCAACGGCTACGTGAACCGGCAAGCTGTCGAGTGCTTCCTCTATCACCCGCAGCTTGGGCAGCGGGCGCGCTTTACCGAGTTCTTTTAAGCGGCAAAAGAAAAGCTCACCGAGTCTTGCACTCTCGGTGAGCTACGGTGTCCCCCACGAACGGCACTGCATTAGGCGGCCAGTGATTGGGCCTTCGCCTCTGCGGCGAGCAGGCGTTCAGCCATCGCCTGGGTAAAGCCGATCTCGACTCCTTCCCACACACCGCCCGCGACCTGCGCGCTGATAACGCGAGCAAGAAACGTGGGGTTGTTCTCCAGCAACATCAAGTTGTGGAGTTCTACATAGTAGGAACGCCCTGCGGCGCAATCCCGACCGTAATCACCTGAACGCTTAGGTTGCCACGGTACAACCTTTGGGTAGTCCCCGCTGGCGTCAGTTCCGACAAATGAAAGAGCAGCAAGTTTCGGCATTTAACCTTTCCCTGAGACACAGCCGTTACGACAACAATTCCGTCAGATCATAGGCTGATTTTGATCTGAGCGTATCGGGGACTTGAACCTCGCCGACTTCTACAGCCGACAGTTCACCAAGAATGTCAAGTAGACACACATCGTCATATGCAACATTAGTTGTGTCTAATTTTGATACAGTAGAATTGATTCTCGTTTCCTTAACCCTGCTGTAGGTATCTATTCCTATAGCACATTCCTGGCTCAGAACGAAGCGGGAACGTAGGAAGTCGAGATATTCGGCCTCAGCTTCCATGAGGATGCAGTCAAAACCCTCGCGGCGCGCGGCTTCTGCGGTGGTTCCGCTGCCGGCAAACATATCGAGGACGACACCGCCAGGGGGCGTGATGTGCCGGATGAGATATTGCAGCAAGGCGACTGGCTTAACAGTTGGGTGCTTGCTGCCTAAACGATCCTGTTTGCTCGCCTTGGCATTGTAGATCACCGCGTCGCCGAGATCACTGCCGATGACACCAGCATCGATCGCCCACTGGTAGTCAACCTCGGTGATAGGGAATTGGTGGAAGAAGCGAGCGGCCGAACCTTCGTCGCCGTAGCCGGTCATGGGCGTGCCTGGCGCACGACTCTCGGCACCATAGGTTGCACTGTCGTTGCGGCCCTTCCTGATGGTGCCTGGCGCGCCGCTGCGCGTGATCGGGAACAGGTCGATGACTTCCGCAGAACCATCCAAAATGAGATTGGTGGGCTTGCGGCCGTCTTCGTCGCCAGCGCCCTCGATCGTGCAGCCGCCGATGTTGAATGCGCCGACGCCATGCTTCAAGAAATTGGCCGGCCCGGTCTTCTCGCTGAACGGCTTCTGGCCGAGGTAGATGGGTTCGAGCGCCGGCTTCTGCGACTGCGTGCCGTAGCCCCATCCTTCCTGCTCAGGGATTCCCTTGATGTAGGTCGGCTTCGGCCAGCCCTGGCCGTATACCCAACCGTGCATCGGGTGCATGATGAAGCCAGCCGTTTCCATGGCGCAGGCCTGCCAGTGGCCAGTTCGAGCGCCCGAGAAGGCAAAGACGTATCCGCCCGGCAAGAGGATTTCATAGACCAGCCGCCAGAACTCAGGGTCGCGCTCGATGCCCGTGGCATCCCACTGCTTGCCCATGAAGCCGCCCGAGAGGCGGGCGAAGCTGCCGTCGTTGCCATCGGTTCGAGCCGCAGCGGCATTCTTGCCGCCGAAGCGCTTGGTGATGCTGGTCAGAGCGTAAGGTGGATCACTCACGATCGAGTGGACGCGAACGCCCTGGTCGATGAGCCGGCGCAGGCTCAGGCGGTTGTCGCCTGCATGAAGTGAGATTGCACCGCCCATTCGCGTGATAGTCCCGTTAAAAGTGAAACGTCAGTCGAGCAAATCGCTCAGGTCGTACTTGTCTTGGTGGGTCGCCATCTCGATCACGGCAGCGGCCCGCCACTTCTGTTGTTCCACTTGGTTCAGCGCGTTCACGATGCGCTCGGCGTCGTCGCGCTCCCACGTCCAAGCTATTGCCTGGTGCGCACTGAGGCCGAGCTTGCCGTCGAAGATGGCATAGAGATCGCTAGCCCAATGGGCATTGCCGTCCTCGTCATCCTCGTACTCGTCCGCGTCGATCCACTCATACGAGTAGCGCAGCATCAGACGAGCAGTTCGCTCGAGTCGCTTAGGTCGAGCACATCGTCTTCCTGCGCGGTCGGATAGTTTGCCAGCGCTGGCTGCGGGGCGACCGCAGGAGCAGGTTTCGGCGCGGCCGGGCGAACGTCGGTGCCCATCTCGCGCAGCGCAAGGGCCGGCTCATACGGCACCGACAGATCGGGCTGCGTTTCGAGCACATCAAGCAGGCAGAGGATCGGATCGCTGCCCACTTTGACGCCGCGATCGTTCGTCAACCAAAACTGTGAGATCGCCTGCCACCTGTCGGACGTAATGTTGAGCGCGAGGCCCGTCAGCTTGCCCTTGACCGGCTTGCCGTCAGGCTTGTTCGACTGGCAGGCATTGCGAATAGCCCTGACCAGTCGGACCCCGAGTTCCGCGTCGTCCATGGTCACACCAGAAGGTCGCTGAGATCGTCGTCGCTGGCAGGCTTGGCCGCAGCGGGCTCGTCGCCGAGCAGATCGTCGTCGGCTTTGATTGCGCCCCGCTGGACGCCCTCGAATGCGGCAGCGCGGTCTGCGTCGCTCGTGCCGCTTGCCTCCTGATAGCTCGGGGAGTGCAGCTTCCCGGTGGCGCCGTCGAATTCAAGCCCGGTCTCGACACCCTTGCCGCCCGGATAGACGCGTTCGAGTTCGGCGAGCAGCGGCGTTTTCTGCAGGTGGAAACAGAAACCCTTGTCGGTGCCGGGGAAGGGGAAGATGTTGACGTAAGGGGTTTCCTTGGACTTGCGGATAGCCGCGCGCAGTTCGCCGAGTTTCATTTGTGTCTCCGATGGTGTGGGTGTTGCGCTCAGATCATGCCGAGCGCGGCTTTGTAGAGATCGAGGATGGACTCGGCCTCCTGCCGCTCGGCCTGATCCTTCTTGCGGAGGCGGATGATCTCGCGCATCGCCTTGGTGTCGAAGCCGGTGCCCTTGGCTTCCGAATAGACATCCTTGATGTCGTCGGAGATCGTCTTCTTCTCTTCCTCAAGCCGCTCGATGCGCTCGATGAAGGCGCGAAGCTGGCCGGCCGCGACGGTGCTCGTGTTGTCGCCGCCCGCAAGGCCGCCTTCCAAATCGTCGTCCATGCAAATCTCCTTGCAACGTGAAAGTCACTATAAACGTGAAACTCAGGCCGTCAATACAAATTCCGCACGATCGAGTGAGGAAGTGCGAAAAATTTGTCCACAGGCATGAAGGCGGTGGGACAGGTAGGCTCGCTTTCGAGCTTGTAGCCCTGTTGCCGGCATATGCGCCCGACCGTGGACACATTCAGCCGAGTCGCCTCGGCGATCTCGCCATAGGTGCAACGGCCGCCAACCGAGTGGATGTAGCGCCACACGACGAATCGCTGCGCCGCTGCCTGGAACGGTCTCCGTTTCACCGGGGCATATCCTTGCCACGCGCCAGGAAGCCGGCCGAAAGTTTCTCCGCTGCGCCGGGCACCAGACCACCGGCTCCGAAGCTCGCGGCGCCCTTGAACGCCTCGCCGTCGTTCTTGTTGAGTTCGGTGAAGGGAGCCTTGGGCTCGGTGTACTTGTCCAGGATCGCTTCGACCGTCGCCCGCATGTCGTTCCGCACGCGATCGAGATTCGCCTTCGGCGGGCGATCGTCGTTCAGCATGTCCTGGATCATCGCGTCGCGCAGCACGACCAGGCTGGCGATTGCCTTGGTGATGTGCGACAGCTTCTGGCCGGGCACGTCGGGATCGTAGTCCTCTCCCTCCCACCAGCTATCGATGTGACCTTTCGCGGCATCGACGTAGACGGACGCGCGAACGCCAGCCACGCGGTAGTTGTGCCGGCCGTACTTGGCAGCGCCTTCGAGCATTGCGACGCCGATCTCGACGGCCACGGTCGACGGGACGGTCGCGTACTGGCGCCATTTGCGGGCTCCGATGGAATCTTTTGGGTTGCCGTTCTTCTCGTTCATATTTCACCTTTGATGTATTGGATCAGTTTCAGCAGGTCTTCGAGTGACGCATCACCTTTCATCCTATTGGCCCGTTTGCTAATCACGCGGACGTTGGATGGTGTGTAGCCTTTTGTGTTGTCGACTCTATCGAGACTAGGGCTGTCGTTGCTGTTGGCGCCGACACGTAGAACCGTGCCGAACACGGGACAGCGCTCGGGCACAACCACATCGGCCTTGGTGATGGTGAACTCAAGTCCAGCCGCAGCAGCGCGGTGCCGTGCAGCATTCAGAACCGATGCCAGCCAGCCTCCCGCGAGATAATGCTTCCGCTTGCTCGCTTTTAGTTCCGCTGGATCAGATGCAGCCCTTTTCCGCCGTGAATATTCGCGAGCATAGGCACGAAGCTTCTCACGGTTGTTTACCTTGTAGTCTTTCATGTATTTACGAACATGCTCGCGGTTTTCGCTGCAATATTGCCTGTTGTAGTCACGCCGTTCATCGGCGTGCGTCTCGCGGTATGCGCGATCCTGCTCTTTGCGTCGCGCCGATCGTGGAGTTTTGGCCAAGTCGTCCTCGCTCTTGCCAGCCGGATTAGCTGGCGCAAATATTAGGGATGCTTTGGTTCTGGCCGCCCGTGAACGTGAAGGAGCTTTCGACAGGCCACACGGTCGTCGTGAAGTCGGTCGAAGGGGCTATCGAGCAGATGCAGACGTGGCCGAAGAAGCTGCCCATCCCGCCCAAGCTGAAGGCGGCCTATCCGATCTGCTATGGCGTGATGGAGGGCAAACACACAGTAGATGAGGCGCGCCAGGCGTTTGATGCTGCCGCGCGAGAGGCCAAGGTGTGGCGGGCTGAGTAGGGTCATGGTCGATTGCTCCGTGTCGCAACGATCGCCCGTTTCAGCTTGCCCTTGATCTCGCGCATCTCGTCATCGCTCGGCATGATGAAGCCCGTCTTGCCGAGCTTCCATCCGAACCAGGACGACAGCAGGTGCTCGAAATAGTCCAACTGAGCGTCGCTGAAACGGCCAACGCCCTCGGCTTCGAGAAAGCGGCTGAGTTCCATCAGAACGAATGCGGGCTGACGTACTGACCGGACAGAATGATGTCCTGATTGGCGCCACCCGCCTGGAACGACGTGTTGGTGTAGTCCCGGTTGCCGTAGCTGCCGTGGCTGTGAGCCGCGCAGCCAGTGGCGAGGCAGGCGAGCAGCAAAACGAACCAAAGTCCCTTCATAGTCGTGTCTCCTTTGTTGATGGTGGGTCAGGCGGCAGCGGCGGAAAGCCACTTGCCGTTCGAGTGTTCGAAGGTCTCTTTCAGGAGCGTGCGGGAGCCCGGCAGGTAGATCACGATGCCCTCGGGCTTCATGAAGCCAGGCACCATGCGACTGCCTTCCTCGGCGAGGCGCTGCATGACTTCGGAGACGACCTGGCGGCTGAACTCACCAGCGTAGAGGACCGGCACGCAGTCGACGCAGGACGGGCGTTCTTCCGGGTTCGACCAGCGGCCGGTGTTGAACAGCGCCCAACGCTTGTCGTCGCCCTTGAGGCCGTAAGCGCACTGGATGCCGGCGCCAAACCACTCGCCGAAATGCTGCCCGTCGCCGAGCTTGAGGATTTCTTCCTCGTTGCGTTCAACCCATCCGGCGAAGCCGTAGTTGTCGGTCAGCTTGCCGGGTGCGATCCAGCGATTGCGCGAGCCGACTCCGACGATCTTTCCTGCCTCGATCACCACTTGCGAATTGGTGCCGTCGAGCTTTTCGGTGATCACGCAACCGAAAGACTTGTTCGCTCGGCTGATTTTGCCGAAGTCGACAAACGGACGTTCGGGGATGCTCACTGACATTGGCGGTGTCTCCTTGTTGGTGGTGGTCAGAACTGGCGCTGGTTGATCAGGCCGTGGGTGAGGGCGGCGTCGCGGCCGGCGTTGCAGAGCAGCAGCCAGGCCATGCCAGCGGTGACGAAGTGGCCGGCGAACACGAAGGTCAGCACGGCCACGGCGGCAGCGTGGAAGGCGTACACGGCGATGGTGGGCCGCAGGACGCTCACGAACTCGCGACGCGCGCGCCAGAGCTTCGGGATGGCGTTGAGGAAGCGACGCATCAGTACGCCTTCCCGCCTTCGGCCTTGCGGTTCTCCAGCTTGTGATCCGCGCGGGTGCGATTGAAGGCGTTCTTGTCGATGATGGCGCCAGCCAGGTCGTACCCACGGGCCGCTGCCGTATCGAAGATGCGAATGACGCAATCGGCCAGTTCGACTTCGACGGCGTTGCGCCAGGGCAGCTTGTCGTCCTGCCGCTTGTTCTTGCGATCGGCCTCCAGCGCCTCGGACAGTTCCGAGTGCATAAGCGCGACCACTTCGCCGAAGTTGCGCTCGATCGGCTCGCCGGTCTTGCGATCGACGTACCAGCCGGCGTTGGTCGCAGTCTCGTGCGCAAGCTTCTGCGCGGCGCGCAGCCCTTCGAAAGCTTGCAGTTCGAGAGGGGTGAGAGATACGTATGCGCCGTCCATTTGATGTCTCCGTGGATTTCAAGTTAAACGTGAAACTTTAGGCAAGCTGTTCGAGCCGGTAGTGGGCTCCGTAGAAGCCGCCGAGGTTCTTGTTGACTGTCCAGCCGCAGAGCCTGAGCTTGTCTCGCAGCCTGTGTATCTGCACCCTGAGCGCCTTCGTGGCGGTGGCAGGCTGCTTCGATCCGCTGTAGATCGCGGCAATGAGATCGGCGGCAGGCACGGCTTCGGGATAGGCCTTGACCAGGGCGTTGGCGACGGTTCTCAGGACATTGGGCAGAGCCACGTCAGCAATCGCCTCGATCGGGAGTTCGGCAGCCTTCTGGCCGCAGGTAGGGCAACAATTCATCTACGCTCACACTTTCACTTTTGAACGATAAAATCAACTAAAAAGTGAAACTATGGGCGCGAAATTGTCGACCCACACGATGCGGGAGTCGCTGGTGCGCTCGTCGTCGCGGTTGTGCAGGTGACGCAGCATGAACGTCTTGTGGCCGGCTTCCACGCCCATCATGGCGTTCTTGTAGTTGTCCTCGATCCAGATGCCGCCGCGCAGCACTTCGAGCCACTTGGTTTTGCTCTCGCGCAGTGCCAGGCAGATGATGCGGCTGAACGCACCGTCGAACTCGCCGTCGAGGTTCTGCCTGCGCCGCTGCAGGGCAAGAGGATCGTCCGAGCAGCTTGTCAGCACGGTCAACCTGTGGCCGGCCCGCTTGAGCTTGGCGATGCCTTCCTTGGCGCCGGGCAGCGCCGAGAGTGTGCCGAAGCTTTCCGACGCGTTGAATTCCTGGATGAGTTCGAAGCACCGCGCCTCGGGCTGCCCGAGCCATTCGAACAGCGACCAGGATCGAGGTCCTTTGGCGTTCGAAGCGATGCCGTAGTTGACGAACACCCAATCCCGGAAACGGCCCGTCCAGTCGAGCAGCACGCCGTCGCAGTCGAGGATGAAGTGCATGTTGCGGTTCTCCCGTTCGAAGTTGAAGGCCGGCGCGTCGCTGAACACCACGTCGCCGTTTCTGAGATCGTGGTAGGTGCGGTACATCATCAGATCAAATCCTCCATGCCACGCGACAGCCGGTAGTCGTCGGGCAACAGTCGGTTGAAGCGACCACCGTGGCCGTGGCAGGTGAAGGTGTTCAACCAGTCGCAGAACTGCTGCGCCTTGGCTCGGTGTTGATCGGTGTTGGGGATCGAGCCGACAACCAGCCGATCGGCCACGCTCTCCCGGTTCAGATTGTCGACGCTGACGATCTGCATTTAGGCGCTCCTTTTCCTCGGGCCGGCACTGGCCTCGACATAGAATGGCGCTCGAACGGCCGCGTTGTGTTCCTGCGCGGCGCCGAGGGCACGCAGAACGCGTTTGGTCGGATCGCCCCGGCCGTCGAAAAGGCTGCCGAGCGCACACTGGTCAGCCTGGCCGATCGCCGCGTAGCGCTTGTATTCCGCCACCGAGAAATCCGACGAGAACTTGAACAGCCGCCCGAGGCAGCCGATCAGGACTTCGGCGCTTTCCTTGCCGCTGATCTCGCGTATCTTCTCGGCGACGTGCGTGATCATGTGCTTGAGCAGCGCGCCCTGCGGACTGTCCAGTTCCAACGTGTGCTCGATCAACTGGCCGACGCGGTACGAGCCCGCATAGCCGATCAGGTAGGCACCCTTGCGGAACACCTTGCGGTTCTGGCGAACCTCCACGTTGCTATCTAGGATCGCCGCGCTGTCGCCGCCCATGTAGACGGCGCCGTCGTCGATGAGGCCGACGATGCAGGTCACTTCGCCTCTCCGTGCTCGCGCAGCCGGCGCTCGACAGCCGCGAAGCCTTCCGCCATGGACCCAATCACCGCGAAGGCGGTCGCGTCCTGGCGATTGTGCGCGTCGCCGATCGCAGCATTCCAGAAGCAACCGAACGCATCAGCGAGCTTTCCGAACGTGACCGTTTCGTTGATCGCGGCAAAGGCCCGCTGCTCGTCGTCGGTGTACCTGCGCGCAGGCCACTCATCCGGGCCGAACTGCATTAGGTCAGGCTCGTCGCCCTGGCCGAACAGCCACTTGTAAAGGGCGACGTGATATTCGGCCTTGTAGCGCTCGCGGAAGACGTGTGGCGTGACTTCGCGGTCGCCGTGCTTGAAGCTGACGAAGTAGTCGCAGCGGCCGTCGCTAAGCCGCATGGGCTTGATGGTGACTTCGGCGTCCTCGCGACTGATCTGAACTGTCGGTAGGGCGGCGGCCTCGTTGGCGTGGTCGATAAAAAATGCTTGCCGGGACATCTCTCTACCGTTTGTCATTCAGGTTCCGCCGATGCCGGCGCCTCATGGCAACCAGGATAGAAGCCTTCGCAGTTGCAATAGACGCACGGATTTTTCTCGCAGGGTTTGAAATTGAACGCGAACGCCTGCGACTGCCCCGCAACCATGTGCCGAACCATTTCTGTTGCCTGCGCCGCAGTAAACAGGTTGGTCCCGGTCGGCTTATGCTTCATCGGGTGAGCAGTGTGCTCGTTGAAATCGGCCTTGAAGCTGATGCCGGCGTCTGGTCTGAAATCATCCGGCAGTCGCCACGTCAGAAAGCGCTCTACCATCTTGTTGATTTGATCTTCGGCCATCTAACTACCCCTTGATGCTGTGGGTGAAAAGCGGATAGGCATGGTCCGTTAGACGACGCGGCAGAGATGTGGCGTCATGTCGTAATCCGCGAGAGCAGAGCGAAGATGATCGAACTCCCTCGGAGTCACGATATTTTCTGAAACTGAGTTTGGACCTTCGATGGTGATTTTAATGTGGTTGTCGACCATTTGCCTGACGAAAATTTTAATCTGATGTCCAAATTCATTTGTGAACTCACGGACGGAAGTCACCGGCGTGTATTCTCGGTCGGCGGCCTCGACTTCGGCTTCCGCAATGAAAGGCTTAGGGTTCAGTTGATAAGGCATCATGATCTAGTTACTCCTTGCTGACGGTATCGTGAAAATCTGTTTGCGCATGATGCTGTCGGCCAAGGCGTTGCGCTCGTCGAACCAGAGCTTGCAGACCCACGCGCTGGGACGGTTGTAGGCAGGCTCGGGAAGATCGCTCTCGGTCATCATGGCCGTGGCCAAATCGAGCACGCGCTTCGGTGTGATCTTGAGTCGGAACATCACTGCGGGCTCAGGCTGGTGGTGACGTTCTGGACATCGATCAGCTTGTACTTGGCCGCCCAATCGCTCGGGCAGCGCTTCACAGAGTCATGCAGATCGCGAGCCTTGACATAGATGAACCGGCCCACCGGATCGCCAGCGGCAGGAGAGGGAATTTGCTTGCCGCTGAGCATCGCCTGGATGCCGGCCGGCATCTGGTCGAAGAACTTGACGCGCCACGCTGCGTCCGCAGTCGAGATCGCCGTGATGCCAGTGGCGATGATACCTTCAATCGCCATGTAGGGCTTGTGGAAGCCGAACAACGCGCTCGGCGTGTAGCAGATGTCCAAGTGCCAATCCTTGCGCAGATACATGGCGCAGGCCGACAGGCAGAGGCCGTCCACGACCACCTTGGCGCCTTTGATGATCTCGGCCTTTTCCTCGTAGCGCAGCAGCGCGCCGCCTGTGTCGCCGTCGATCACGTAGGCGATCTCTTTGGCGTAGGAGGCCGTAACGAAGCTGGAAAGGAATGCGGTGAGCAGCAGCTTGCGCATCATGCGAGCAGTCCCCTTGTCTCGCGGTTGGCGGTAACGCCCTGGTTCAGGGAGACGCGCTCCCCGGCTGCGGCGCCGGCCAGGTAGGATGGATCGAGGTCGCGACTGGCGCGGGTGCGGCGCTGCTCGATCTCGGTGCCGCGTTCCTTCAACGCCGCGTCGATCAGGGCGCGATGCAGCACAATCAGTCCGCTGCCCGTGGGCGTGGCAGGCTTGAGGGCTCGAATGCGTCGACGCAGCGTGTCGGCCATGCCGTCGAGATACGCGATGACGTGCGCTCGGCGATGGGCAGGGACTTTCAGCGCATACTGGTGCTCGACACGTCGCTTTCCGTCCTGCATGGCGCGGCTGCAAATCGCCAGCATGTATCTGGCAACCTCAACTTCATGGTCGAAACCGAAGAAGGTGATCGAGGTAGGATAGACGCCATTTGCGGACGACCAGTAGCGGCTGCCTGTCAAAAATGAGATGGCATCAGCGGGCTTCCAGAGCCGTTCTCCGATCAAGTCGTCATGCGATTTCCTGGTCTGCTCGGCGAATGGTTGCTCGCGCATCATCGCTTCGTCGAGCGTCATGTTGTGCTCAGCCAGCGTGTCGGCGAGCTTGCGCGCGGCGACGATCGCTTCGTCTTCCGTGCAGCCGTTCTCGACTGTCATGGCCGCCAGGGCGCGGATGCGCTTGGCTAGCTTCTCGCGTTTGGGATCAGACATCCCACTTCTCCAAGGCTTTGCAGAGCGCCAGCGGCAAGAGGATGTTCAGCGCGATCACGCCAAGAATGACGAGCGTTGCTGCTACCTCGGTGCCCCACATGGCCGTCTCCGTTGATGACTCTAATTCACACGTTTCAGAGAGAATGTCAATTTAAACGTGAAAGTCTGAGCGAGAAACTTAGACTTTGGGACCGGGCGATGTGGAGGTCGATGCGGGCGCATCGCGGCACGCTGGGAAAAAGTTTCCATCGCAGTTGCAGTAGATGTGTGGGTTCTTCTCGCAGGCCCGTAGTGTCTGCGCCTGCGCCCCAGTTGGACCAACGCCCGCAGAAGCTGCTTCGTTTAAGGAAGCGAGGGCGGCCCTGGCTACGTCCCCGCAGTCACAAAGTCGACTGCCATCTTCTTCCTTTGTGACGGGAATAGCTTTTGGAGTGACGCAGGTCGGGTCGCCATCCCAAGATGGCGTGTCAATCCAGTTTTCAGCATCGGCGTAAAACTTGAGCGCCTTCACCATGCTTTCCAAATTGCCAGTCATCTCACGCTCCGCTTCCGTGCTTGGGAACTGGCCTGCCGAAGTTCCCCGCATTGCGAAGGCGCGCCAGCACCCTCACCTCACCCTCCCAAAGACCGGGATCACCGAGTCCTTCCATTAAGTTGATGATGACTTCGGCGTCTTCGCGACTGATCTGCACTGATGCTCCCGCCTTCGCCGCCGCCAATCCAGCGCGATAGGCGGCAATCATATTGCCTGCCGAGAAGCTCGACGCATCATTGCTGTCAGGAAACCTATCGGCGATCCATTCCGTGGCTCTCGCCACGTCTGCGTTCGAGTAGGCGTTCGTTTCAACCTGTGTCATTTATAAGTCCCCCTGCTTTCGCGGCACGGTGCTGAATCGAACAGTGTGAGGGCAGCCCGGCCAGCCTCGGTGATTTCATATGGCTTCATGCTTGGCGGGCCGGGCGGCAACTTGTCTTTCGTGACGCACACAAAACCTGCACGCTCAAGCTCGCCCAAGGCGCAAACCTCGCCGAGATGGATGCCGGCATTGTCTGATAGGCCGATCCACTTCGACGTGCTGCCGCGCTTGAGAAGGCGAATATGGATTTCGCTTAGCTCTAGCGGAGGAATGGCACGAGCGTAATCGCTGTCCGTCTGCCCAGCGGGGCAGACAGCACGGGCGAGTTCGATGAGGTTGTCGTAAGCTTCTTCGAAAGCGGCATTGATGTATTCATGGCTATCCATCTCGGATGACAGCTTTTGATCCGCGAGGGTGCGCAGGGCGGTCTGCAGTTTTTCAATAACGTCTGCGGCTCGTTCGGCGGTTGGTGTACCAAAGATAGGGCCGCGCAGCCGCGCGAGAAGCGCAACGACTTCTTGATGAAGAAGTGCCTCGTCCTTAGTCAGGGGTCGTGAATGAATCGGGGCCTTGGTTGGCTCGATCTTCATAACATCGCGAGCGTAATCACTGTCCATTAGATCGACGCGGGTGAGGTTTGACGTAATATTGTAATCAAAAAGAGCGGAACGAAGTTGATCGAACTCCCTCGGCGTCACGATATTTTCCGAGATAGAGTTTGGACCTTCGATGATGATTTTGATGTGGTTGTCGACCATTTCCTTGGCGAAGATTTTAATCTTGTGTCCAAATTCATTGGTGAACTCGCGGATGGATGTCACTGGCGTTCCTTCGCGGTTGTAGGCGTCGACATCACATTCAAGAAAAAACGGCTTCGGGTTCGGTTGATAAGGCGTCATACATCAGTCCTTTCTGAGGCAATGCCGCCTCGCTTATTGGTGCTCAACTTTGATGCCTCTACTTCACACGTTTTATGGTGACTGTCAATTTAAACGTGAAAGTGCGAGCAAGAAAAATCAGGGCTGTTTTGACGCGACATCGAACAGCAGTGACACGCGCCAGGTCTCACCGTGGCAGGATACCGTGACGATGACTTCGCCCGTGTGGACGCGGCGCGGCAGCGGATCGTCGGTGTCGCGTGTCACATACTCGATCTGGTCGAACTCGATCGGGATGCCGCACTTCGGGCAGCGGATGTCCATCACCTGCACATCATCGACCTTCGCGCCCGGCCCGATAGGCGTGAACGGATTGCTGCCGGTGTTGTAATGCGGCAGGAACGTGACGCCTTCGCAGACGATTGGTTTGCCCCACTGGCCCATTAGCCCGCGACCTTGATGCTCATTTCGGGTTCCTCTTTCGCGCCTTTCTCTCGTCGTTCAGCTTTCGATAGAACAGGCTACTTCGCATCTCGGAGCGAGCAACCTTCACCATGCTCGGGATGCGTTCGATCTCCCATGGATAAGCGTCACCGATCGCCGCACGGCGCTTCACATCCTTTGCCTTGGCAATCCACTCGTAGGCTATGCGAGCGGCCTTGTTGGCGTAGTAGGTGTCGGAGTTGAAGGGCATCCTAGTCGTATTCCCAATGGCCGCACGCCTTGCAGCGTATGATCGGAGCGCCAAAGCCCCAACTGCGTTCCCAATCGTGCTTGCATTCCTGGGAGGCCTCGTCGAATGCTGCCTCGGCTTCCTGAGCGAAGCTGGACCGATCGCGGCCGTCTGCGATGGCAGCCCTGGCAAGTTTCAGCATCTCGTTCATTTTGGCTTGGACCCCCTCTGCTCAATCTTGTTTTGAAGACCCTCGGCCCTTCCTGCGAGGGCATCGATCTGGCGTTGCACCGTCTCAGGCAGGCCTTCCTCGCCGGCAACCTTGTAGGCTTCCATCAGAAGCCGCTTGGCAAGCATCAGTTTCTCGGCGGTTCGACTGTAAGCCACGATCTGGTCTCCTGTTCTGTTTTCACTTTTAACGTGAATATCTCTCACCCGTCAAGTGAAAATAACGAGCCCGTGTGATTTTCTTCGGTGTGAATTTCTCTGACTGTCTTAGCATACGTGAAAAACGGGAATCTAGAATCCGGGTCTATTTCTTTGGGGCCTATTTCTCCGGGTGGGCCTGGCGGCTGGCAGCCAGGGCGCGATCGAGGCCCGTTGCGCGCCAGGTCGCCGGGATCGAGGCCCGTTGCGCGCCAGGAATCGCGACTAGGACTGAATTCCTATGCCGTGATGTAATAACATTACGTCCCATTAACCGCGCCCGCGCTGCCCGACTTGCGCGGCCGGCCGCGTTGCCTATATCTTCAGCCGGTTCAACGGCTTAGGGGAGATGTCATGCGGCGATTGATTGGAGTCCTGCTAATAGGCGCGGCTGCCGTCGCGGTTGCCAATGCCATGGTCAGCCCGAGACCTGCCGCGCAAGCGACGGCGCCGCATGATATCGATTTCGCCAGGTGCAACCGGCTTGCCGACATCGCTAGCGCCGCAATGGCGCTCAGGCAGCTAGGAACGGCCGAGTCGGTCGCAATGCGCCAGGCCAGCGGCGACGCGGAAAGCATCGTTTCCCGCGCCTATGCCGAGCCAATAGCGGCAGCCGGCGACCGTGCGCTAGCTGCCCGCAACTTTGCCGATTCGATCAAACATGAATGCATAAGGGGATAGGCCGCGACGGGCAAAAGAAAAGCCCGGCTGCTAACCGGGCTTCGATCTAGTGCGGCACATAGCCTAACGCTACGGCGCTCCAAAGCGCCACGAAACAAAGCAGCGGCCAGAAATACCATGGTCGCGGCCGTGGCGCTGCCGGCGCCGTTTGACTCGGCGCGGGCCTTCTCGGGCGCTGCCGTGGCGCCGTGGGCGTTGGCAGGTCAACCGCGTGCAATGGCAGCCGGCCGCGCTGGATAGCAACGACTCGCCCTGGAAACGGCTTTCCTGCCTCATCTGGCGCGCTAACGATGGCTTGGCCAGTTGCCAGCCCGAGAATGCTTGCCGCGCTGATATTGCCCGGCATGGTCTCGGCAGCCGCTCTAAGCGCCTTATGATGCTGCGGCGTGGAAGCGCGCAACGCGTGCTGAATCCGCGTGGCAAGCTGCCCCGCGACGATGTAGGGCAGGTCGCTAGGCGATTGCGTGACGTAGATCAGGCCGACTCCCTTCGATCGAATGAGTCGCGTTATTTGCTCGATCCGCCGCACAACGGCAGCCGTGGCGCCGTCAAAGGCTAGATGCGCCTCATCTATCAGCACCATCAAGCCAGGTGCTGCCACGTCGCCAACTTCGCCTAAGCCGCTGTAGAGCGTTTCAAGGGTATGGGCGACGAATGCGCCATATAGGCCGGGCAGCCGCGTTAGCTCGGCAGCCGCGTAAACGGTAATCCCTTGCGTGTCGCGCGGATCGTGGCGCGGCATGTCGAAAGCCCACGGCGCGCCACGTTCAAGGCGCAATAGTGCACGCTGGACGGCGGCAACGGAAACGGGAGAAATCAGACCATAGCGCCCGCCCAAATCGTGCTGCAATGAATCGTTCAACAGGTCGCGCAAGTCGGCCAGCGTCACCACGGCGCGGCTCGAGTCTTCCGCCCATGCCAGGGCGATTTGCAGGGCGCCGGCTTGCGCGTCGCTTAGATCGAGCGCCCGCGCGATTAGGTCCGCGCCCATTGTGTCAATCCGCATTGCCGGCCGCATGAGATGCTGCCCGAGCGACGCTAGATCGCCTTTCGCGTCCAGAATCAAAACCGGGCAAGGCGCCCGCTCGGCAACGGCGCCAAGCGTGGTCGACTTGCCCGAGCCCGTGGCGCCGAAGATTCCCATATGCCGCGTGAGATAGCGGTAGGGGATCGCGGCGCCGCTGCCGACCTGTAAAGCCGTCATGCGACTTCCAATTCATAGAATGCGCGCCAGGCCTCTAGCACGGCCGCGTTGCCGCGACCTTCGGCAAGCTTTTCGCGGGCATACGCATAGCCGTCAGATGTCAACGGGTTTTCCAGAAACCGGCTGCACGCGTCGCAATGTTGCGGGCAATCCGCTTCGCCTCCGCCTTGACCATACGGGCCTTGCGGATAAGCATACGAGTCGCAGCCGGTTTCCATCAACTGAGCACTGGCGCCGGCTTCAATGCAAAGGCGTTCACGAATTCGCTCGGCACAAGTCGGGCAATACAATGCAGCCTGATAAACATAAGCTTTCATGGCAGGTTCCCCTTAGTCGCCGACGTAGATCATGAGGCTTTCGCCTTGCGGATAGAGCCGGCCGCCAACCGTGCCGTGCTCCGCCAACGCCTCCGCCTCTTGCCAATTCACATCGCCCAAGCCGTCGCCAGGGCAGAGGCTTTGGACTTCCCGCAAATCGCCCGCAGCGAATTGAAGGACAAGCGCATCAATTTCCGCGTCAGACCATCCGGCAATTTCGTCGTCATCCCACGCACCAAAGCCCTTTAGCCAGTGCTTGGCCTCATTTCGTTCCGAAGCAGTGAGCAACGGCCTTGCGCCGGCCTCTGCGGTCGCATTGCGCCATGACGTTGGGCCTGCATCTTTGCCGGCCTCTGCGATACTGCGGGATAGCTCGAAGGGGTCCACGTCGCCCACAAGGCGCGTCACATCAACATAAGCCATTGGTGATTCTCCCGTTAAACGTGAAAGTTTGTAAACCGAAAAGCGGTTAACCGTGTTGAGCGTTCATCTCGGCAGCAATGGTCTCAATTACCCAGTCGCTGGCGATTCCCTGCCCGGTTGTTGTGCGAGCCCAAACCGTCATGCCGCCAAAGTCGCGGTCGACCTTTTCGCCTTTTGCTTCGAGCTTTTCCGCAAGCCAGTCCGACACTATCCAGTGTTCGAACACTTCGCGGTCATAGGGTTCGATGTCGTTTGCCTCGCAAAGCTCTTGCCACTTCGTGCCGGTTTTCTCGCCCACCGAAAAGGCGCTTCCGTCCTTATGAGTGAAGGCGCCAGGCGTAGCGGTTTCGGTCCAGCCTTCCTGCAGCGCCGCTTCCTCAAAATCGGCGATAGGCGCTGCAAGTTCTGAAGCTTGCTCGCACAAATCCGCGAGATCGGGCCGCACGGCAGGGCGGAAACCGCTACCGGCCAGCGTGGAAACCAGCGACGACACGCAATAATGAACTTCAGCCGAAACCAGTTGATCAGGGGTTCTCATGATCTCAGGACTCCAGCCAGTGGCGCTTCGCCTGGATTGCCTGCCGCCGCGTGTCGCGACGGTTTCGGCCGCGAGGCGTGTTGGCAAAGTCGCCGCGACGGTAAGGGGATTCGTATTTCATGACTGGACTCCTTTTCTGCACTGCCGTCACGTCAACTCGTGACTTTCACATTAAACGTGAAAGTGAGAACTGAGTCAAGCGGCATTTCGAAGTTTCGGCGGAACGCGGATATGGGCGACGTGCTGCCTTGCCTCCGAGATAGCCAGCCGCACCATGTCGGGGAAATAGTGGCAGATGGAAACATTGCTGCCGAGTGACGCGCGCATGATCGAACAATTGCGGTTTCCAGGGTCGGAGTCGCGGTGCGCCGTCCAAAACTCGGCGAATGTGTCGGCGCTGTAAACCGAACCGCAAAGGGTATCCCGAGCGATCTCTTGGCCGTCCAACTCGACAATAACGGCCGAGTCGAACGCGACGAATTCGCCGTTATCAAGCGCGGCCTGAGTCTCCCCGTTTTCGTCGTCCCCGTCATACTGGTAAGCGGTGTCGGGCTCGATTTCCAGGCGCACGCGGAAACGTCGCGTTGCGTGTACCCATACCGTGCCGCTGCAGCGCCCATTGGCGACGGCAGCTTTGACGCGGGCGGAAAGCGGAATGTGTGTCATGGTCTCAGACTCCTTGTGTGATCTCAGCGCCAATAGGCGGTAAACATGCCGAGGCTACCGCGATAGGCGCGGCAATCGGCGATCATTTGATTTTCGAACGCGTCCAGGTCGGCGCAAGCCGTCTGCCAAGCCAGCCGCGTGGCGTCTGCCGCAAGCTTTAGACATTCGCTGAAAACCGTCTGCCGGTTCGGACCTGCCGCATAAACCGCGTTGCAAGCATTGTCCCGTGCGGCTCGCAATCTCTCATGCTTGGCGTGTTGCGCTTTCGTCATGATCGCCATAGCTCAGACTCCAACCGGCGACGGGCTGAGCGCTGCCGCGACGCGCGGGCGCATCTTGTTGCGGATGACGAAAATCTGCCGCTTGTAACGGCCATCCCGCAACCGGTTTGCGCACCGCAAGGCCTGCCTCATGTAGACATCCGCCGTGATCGGAAAGCCGTTCAACCAAGCGTGGCGCGCCATGGTGACAAGGGAAATGGCGTGTGCGTGATCCATGGTGATTCTCCCGTTAAAAGTGAAAGGCGAAGCGCGGCGCCGTGGCGTCGACACATTCGATTGACTGCCAGCCGGCCGGCACTCGGGCGCCCTGCCACGCGGCGACGCAATCGCTACCGCTGCCGGCAATGAATAGCTGCCCGTCATAGGTCACGACTCGGACTTCGAATTGCGGCGCCGGCTCGGGCAGCGGCTGCATTGTAACGGCAATGCCGAATGTCCCGACTCCCGTGGCAACCATAGCTGCAAGCAATTCCTTCATGGCGTGATTCTCCCGTTGAACGTGAAAGTTAGATGTCGCTTTGAATTTCGGCTTCGATAAGAGCCAGGTCTCTTTCCGTTTCGTCGACTACGTTCCGAATGCTGGCAAGCAACGAGTCCAGAGTATCGGCCATCTCTATTTCGGTAATGACGTATCTAAACGCGTCTAGTCGGCCGGAAACCCGGCTGCCGTGTTGCGATTTCAGCCGAGACTGCAATTCACTGACTTCGCGTCTCAGCTTGTTGCAATCGGCGATATAGTCGGCCTTACGCCTGCCGAAATAGCGTCGCTTGGCTACCATGGCCGACTCTCCCGTTGCGATCTAGGCGAAGAAATCGGCCGCTTTGGCGATAGACCACGCATCATTCCAAAGCTCTAAATCGGCCGTGTCTTCCGAGTCATTGAGAAATGCCGGTTCGCGGCCGAAGGTCTCCAGAAATGCCTCATGCATGGTCATGTTGGCGTCAACGTAGTCGTGGGAGTGGCAGACGCCAGAGTCTTCCGGCTCGGCCTTGTTGGCGTCGCACATGGCGCGGAATTCCCGCGTCGAAAGTACCTCTTGCATCTTGCTTCCGAAGGCGCGGGCGAGCTTGATTTTTTCCTGAATAGTCATCTTCCGACTCCTTAAATCTTGCCTATGGTGACGCTCACAACGCGCACGGTTTCGCCGGTCTCACGGCTGATAAGGTCGCGGCCAATTTTGCGCCGTTCACCTATGGCGAAATTCTCGGCCTGCGGCGCCGTATGCGTATCATGGTGATGCGTCGCGCCGTCTGCATAATGCGTGGTGACACGCCAATTGCGCGGCATGGCGGCAAGAGCTTCTAGGCGTTTGGTGATATCCATAGCGGTTGATCCCGTTGATTGCTTAGATTGCGACGCGGCGACGGAAAGCCGCCAGATTGGCAGCGCGACGCTTTGCGCGGCGCCGGTCGCTACGGTTGCGGCGCCTATCGGCTGCCGTCACATGTGCCACATAGCAGCCGAGCATGATCAAGCCGCAAAGCCCGATCAGGCCGAGCAAGATAATGTTGACTGCGGCCTGCGGATTGGCAGTTGCGAAAGCGATCAAAGCGGCCATTTGCGTATTCCCGTTGCTAAGTGACTTTCACACTAAACGTGAAACTAATTGCTGAGTCAACAGGTTTTAGACGCGGCGACGTTCAATCGCCCAAACAACTGCAGCCGTCACTGCCAGTGCGGCGCAAAGCAGAATGACGACAAGGCCTAGATTTGCGAGCGTCCAGATAATCGCGGACAAAGCCGCCATGCCGAAACCGATTGGCGAAACAACCGCCCAAATCAGCAGGCCAAGCAAAATCAAACCGGCACCAAGGTCGTGGGCGAGGTCCAAAGTCGTTTCGATGAAAGCGCGCATTTGCGTATTCCCGTTGCTAAGTGACTTTCACACTAAACGTGAAACTAGCCGCCGAGTCAACACCTATTTGCGGCAGGTCTCACGCGTGCGCGGGATTCCTTTCCTGCCTTGGCCGGCCTCGACGATGCGGCCGCAGACCTGGCAGCGCTAGGCCTAGCCCGTGGCAGCCTATGCCGTGCGCCTAGCTGCCCGCGTCATGCATCAATGGCGTTTGGACAAGCCGGCCTGCCCGGCGACCTGGCAGCCGTGGCAGGCTGCAGGTCAAATCGAATGGATCGAAGCCGGAAACCGTAATCCTTTCAATGCGTTGCGATGTATCATCATTGCCTCGTTGCGCTGTATCGCATTTGCCCTCGACGACGAAAAAGCGAATGATTTCAATGCGTTGGTGGCTCCGGGTCCTTCCCCGAGGGGTCGCTGGACGGCGGGAGACGCTGAGCGCGATTCACGCGGGATTTGAAAATTTCGGCAGCGAAACGACTTCTGAGGCTTATATTCCTATCTGTTAACCGGGTTCTGGTTGATTTGCGGCAGAGAAACGGCCTCTCAGTTGCTCTCAGTGTGGTTTTTGGAGACTGAGCGCGAAAAACGTAACAAAATCAACGGTCCTCTCAGTCTCTCAGTCTCTCAGTCAAAAATGTAAGTAGTTTATATAGAGAAGGGATCTGAAGGCAGGCCATAAGGCCGGCAAGCTGGTCGTGTACCCCCGCTGCAAACTATATGGAAACCGACTGAGCTAAGTGAGAGACTGAGAATCGGGGCAGAAAATAGAACTGATCGCATTTCCGTCGCGAAGGGCAGATGCGATACAGCGCATCATCGGATACAGCGCATCGGGCATGAAAAAACCCGCCGAAGCGGGTCAGTTCAAACCTATTCGATGATCGCTTGTATTCAAGTTTTCGGTCGCGTGTAGACGCGGCATTTCCCGAACTTTTTGTTGACTTCGGCAGTCATGACCGGCCCATCCGTGCGCG
Source organism: Mesorhizobium sp. M4B.F.Ca.ET.089.01.1.1 (assembly GCF_004022605.1). Classification (NCBI taxonomy): domain Bacteria; kingdom Pseudomonadati; phylum Pseudomonadota; class Alphaproteobacteria; order Hyphomicrobiales; family Phyllobacteriaceae; genus Mesorhizobium; species Mesorhizobium sp. M4B.F.Ca.ET.089.01.1.1. The sequence goes on along the minus strand of NZ_RZOS01000017.1, from coordinate 11,021 downwards.
GCCAGCCGACCACCAGCATGGCGCGGCCGATCTTGATGGACTCGGAGTGGGGCACCGTGCCGTCGCGGCCGAGCATGTCTTCCCAAATCTGCTGCACGCAGGTCTCGTTGCGGTAGGCCTTTGGGGCGTCGATATCGAGGTCGTCAAAGCGCTCGTCGGTGCCGATCGGCTGGTCGAGCCAGGCGCCGATCTTGCCTGCCAGAATTTCTTCAGCGGTCTCGATGCGGCGGCTCTCCTGCATGACGACGGCCATATCGGCGGCCTTGTCGGTCAGGAACAGGGGCAGCGTGGCGCCCTGGTAGCGCTTCTCCATGTCGCGGAAGATGTGCAGCGCCTCGGCCCACACCTGCATAATTTCCCGGCGCAGCCGGGGATTGTCGATTTGCCCTTCCAGCTTGCAGACGATGGGCCAGAAGCGCCGGCCGCCCGTCTGGTCGCGCAGGTACTCGCGATCGTTGGTCGAGCCGATGAAGATGCACTGGCGCGGGAACTCGCGGGCGCGCTTCTCCCAGGCGAGGCGGGCCTTGTCCTCGGTGCGGCTGACGAAGGCCTTGAGATCGTTTACCTCGGCGCGAGCCATGGACGACAGTTCGCCGATTTCCAGCACCCAAGAGCCCTGCATGATCTCGATCATCTGCTTCGGGTCGCTGATGTCGCCCGTAAGCTCGTTGTACCACTGCAGGCCGATGATCTCGATGAAGGTGGATTTGCCCTTGCCCTGCGCGCCTTCGAGAATCGGCACGAAGTCGAACTTGTGGCCGGGCCGGTAGACGCGCGCCACGGCGCCGACGAAGGTCATCAGCGAGGCCTGGCGATAGTAGTCGTTGTCGTCGCAGCCGAGGTAGTCAATGAACAGGCGCTCGACGCGCGGCTTGCCGTCCCAGGTCGTGGATTCGATGAGCTTCTTGACCGGGTGGAAGCTGCGCTTCTGCGCGGACATGTCGATGCCGCCCTTGAGATCGCGGTCAGTGACCTTGATCCCGTAGCCCTTCATCTGCGTCTTGCTCTCGATGATGTTGCGAAGGGCGATGTCGTGGCTGTCGGTCCAGTTGTCGCCGTTCAGATCGTCCTTCAAGTCCCACAGGCGGCCGGCCAGGTTGGCGGGCTCGTGCCCTGAGTCGCGCTTCTTGTTCACGCGCCTCGGCGCGACCTTGAGCACGACTTCCTGCTTAAACTCGTTGAAGGCGACGATGCCGCGTATGCGGGGATCGTTGTCGACGATCAGGGCGATGTTCGGCAGGGTGCTCTTGATCTCGCCTTCCTCGTTGCGGTGCAGCTTGCTCAGCCAGTCGGGATCAACGTCATCTTTTTGCTCCGCTTTCGCGGCGGGCTGGGGATCGCCGCCGAGCAAATCGGAAAGGTCGTTGCTGTCGCCGAGCAGGTCCGACAGGTCGTTGCTCGACTTGGCGGGAACGACGGCCGGCAGGTCGAAGCCATCGTCGTCGTCATCGAAGCCGAACTCGGCCTTGAGCTTGTTGGTGTTGGCGATCTGGATGAGCGACGCCATGCGGACAGGGTTCTTGCTGTTCTCGCTGAATGAGCGCCAGCGCACCGCCGCGTTCTTCGCGTCGAATTTCTCGGATTGCTTCGCCCATTCGCACCAGCGCTCGAAGCCTTCGTTGGCGCCACGGAACTGGTGATGCAGCGCCATGCCGACCTGCACATATTCGTCGTAGTGCGCGCCCGCGCCGTCGTTGGGAATGTGTTTCAGAACGTCGGTGATCTGCTCTGATGTCAGGTCCATCGGATCGGCGCGGACGATCGCGAACAGATCATCTTCGTCTTCCGGCTCGGAGACCGAGGTTTGGACGTTCCACCCGTCGATCGTGTCGGCCGGGATGATCGGGCCGATGCCGAAGGCGATCATGTCGAGATCGAGCGGCCGTTCCCAACGATAGGGAAGCTTGGTGTCGGGATGGATCGAGGGCGGCAGCACGACCTGGACGCCAGTGCCGAACAGATCGACCATCCAGTCATGCTTGACGACGTAGCGCTGCTTCTTGTCGTCCCAAATCTTCTCGAAGCTCTTGGATTGGGCGAAGGTCTTCTTGCGCAGCGGCCGATCCGAAAGGAAATACAGGTGACGGCTCTCGCCGCCCGATCCGCTGATCACCGATGGCAGCGAGCGCGCGCCGGCATACAGCGACTCGACAACGGCCCATACCTCGGCAGCGAGTTCCGGCTTGCGAATGTCGATGTCGAGCACATGCAGGTAGCCGGCTTCGGTCTTCGACGGCTCACCGAGCCGGATGCCGATGTTGGCGTTGCGTCGATAGGATTTGCGGAGCGCTGCTTCGTCCTGAAACGGCGCTTTCGACCATTGATCCTCGATCGGCCGCTTCTCGAACGGCACCAACCAATGCAGAGACGCGCCGGCCTCGATCAGAGAGCGGACGGAATCGAGCACGCCGTTGAGCGTGGGAGCATTTTGCATTACCGAACCCGTAGGGTCAGAGGTCAAGGAACGGGATCAGGTCTACCTTCTTGAGCTTCCCCTTGCCGTTCTCGCACAGCGCCAGGAGCGACTTGACCGCACGCGGCGACAGGCGCTGTTCCTTGAACCAGCGATAGACGGTGAAGCGGGCGTTTTGCGTGCCCTTGCTCAGGGCCAACGTGTCGATCCGATCGCCCTTGATGAGCTTGGGCGGGAGCTTGTTCAGCAGGAGCTTATAGAGCGGCGAGTCGTAGCTGATCGAGTAATCGCTTTTGCTCGGGCGCCCAAACTTGTTCGGCTCCTTCGCGGTGGTCTGCGGGTCGAGTTCCATCGTGTCCCCTTGGTTGGATTTGCCTGACCTTAGCCTCACGGCTTCGTAAAATCAAGTTAAACGTGAAAATATTGCACACCGGGCTTGAAACGTGCCTTCAAACGTGATTTAACGATGATGCATTCACGTTTTGCGTGATTTAAAGCTCAACCCACGGAGACACCATGAGCCTCGAAGCTGCCCTTGCGGAACACACCGCAGCCCTGAAAGCCAATACCGCCATCAACGCCGATCTTCTCGCCGCCACCAAGGACCTTCTCGCCCTGCGCAACGACGCAATCGACAAGGTGAGCGCCGCCGTCAACAACGGCAAGGGCGCCAAGGACAAGAAGACCGATACGGCCGCAACCGAGAACAAGGTCGGCGAGGATGCCGGCAAGGGGCAGATTTCGACGAGCCCCGAGAACCGCGCGAACCCCTACGAGGGCATCAAGGAACTGATCGCCGGCTACCTGACCGAGATCGACCGCCCCGAGGAACGCGAGGCGCGCAAGGAGAAGATCAGGAACCTGCTCAACCACGAGAAGATCAAGAAGCCGGATGTCGAGAAGGCCACCGCCGCCGACCACATCAAGGAAGACGCCATCGACCTGTTCAAGGACCAGATCGCCAAGCTGAAGGCGAAGGGCGCGCTCACCGAGCCGGCCAAGAAGTCCGACGATCTCGATCTCTGATCTCAGCCGTTCCGCAGTTCCTCCCGGCAGCGCGCCGGGAGGCGCTTCGGCGGCGAGCAGGCCTGAGAAACTGAGCCTCCCAAGCTCTCAGGAACGGGTTGTTCCCTGCGGCCTCCTGCTCGCCTCCCAAGTGCCTCGAACACCATGGAGAGACAACGGTGAACTTCTTCGGCAAATCCCTTTTCGGCAAGACCGTCTTCGCGAAGATCATGAACCGCGAGATCGGCAACACCCTGGGCAACCCTCTCGGCGAAGGCAGCGGTGCCTTCCGGGCTCGCAAGGCCACACTGGCAGCGATGACAGGCGGCAAGGGCTTCCGCACGCCGGCCAAGCAGCCACGCGTCTATTCGGACGGCCTGACGCGCGGTCAGCGCAAGCGGATGCGGCGTGACATCTGCATCGTGAAGGAAGCTCGCCGCCAAAAGGAGGCGTGCGAGAAGATGTCCGAGCGCAGCGCCATTCCTTTCGACGCGCTCAAGTTCCAATTCGGCTGCCTGGCACGCTGATGCTGGCTCCCGATCTGACCCCGAAATATCGGCACGTGCTTGTCGACGGCACCGGGGAGCGCATCGCTTCCAAGGTGCTGCTCGAAACGCCGAACGCCTTCATGACGCCGGCCGGAATGTTCGACAAGTCGACCAAACGGAAGTTCGGCGATCCAACCGTTTCCTATTACGGCCCGTTCACGGCCGAAGGTGACATGGAGAACCGGCCGTGAACCGTCACCGCGTCCGCTACTACAAGCCAACGGTCGGCTCGGATCACATTCCCGATCCGTGGGCCTGGTTGGACACCGCAATCCCGGTGGCGCTCTGCCTGATCGCCCTCGGCATCATCGGTGCAACAGCGTGGTTTCAATGATCACCTTCGACGAGATCAGGAAGCAGGGCTCGGGCATCCGAGTCCACGGAAACGGCTTCATTCAGATTGACCTGCCTGACAACAAGCGGGTCAATGTTTGGGGCCATCCCGCGATCCCGCGCCAGAACGTGGCGACGCAGCTTCACGATCACCGCTTCGACTTCTACAGCTTCGTGCTGCGCGGCGCGATGGTCAACGCGACCTATACTGTCTACCCCGCTCTACCTGCCACCCATGACGTTTACACGCCCATGGCGCGGGAGGGAGAGGACACGATTCTCGTTCCGTTCGGCGAGCCGTTGCGCGTCAGACCATATCACGCCCATGTCTACGCGGCCGGCGAGAGCTACAGGCTGCCCGCAGGAATGGTCCACGAAACGTTCGTCAACCAACCTACGGCGACGCTGATGCTCAAGGGCGATGTTCGGCCGATAACGCCGCGCGTCTTCTGCTCGATCGGCAAGAATCCCGACAACGACTTCGTGCGGCACCAGGCCATGGGGGAAGCCGACCTGTGGGAGATCGTGAGGGACGTTTTCGCATGACTGAACATGCCCGTCTCTCGCCTTCCGGCTGCGACCGTTGGAGCACCTGCACTGCGTCGGTGGCTCTGATCGACAAGCTGCACCTGGAAGGCGAGATCGGCGACCGCGAGTCTTCCGAATGGTCTGCCGAGGGCACCGTGGCGCATGAAGTGCGCGAGATGTGCTTGAAGTACGGGCTCGATCCGCACCACTTCGTCGGCGCCGTCATCAGCGCAGATGGTTTCACCTACACCGTTGACGACGAGATGGCCGGGCATCTGCAGCCGGGCATTGATTGGGTGCGCCAGCACACCGGGCAGCCGCACGTCGAGATTCGCGTTGACGTGTCTTCATGGCTGCCAGGGCAGTTCGGCACCTGCGACACCGGCTGGCTGAGCCATCTTCTGTCGACGACCACGCTGTACATCAGCGACTTGAAATACGGAATGGGCGTGCCCGTGGACGCCGTGGGCACCAAGCAGTTGCGCATCTATGCGCTCGGAATTTGGGAATTTCTCGGCCGCCCGCAGGTCGACAAGATCGTTCTCAACATCGACCAGCCGCGCGCTGGCGGCATGAAATTTTGGGAAATCACGCTCGACGAACTGCTCGCCTTCGGCGAGGAAATGAAAGCCGTCTACGCCAAGATCGAGAGCGGCGATGTCGAGTTCAAGCCGAGCCATAAGGGCTGCCGCTGGTGCCCGGTTAAGGATTTGGTCGGCGGCTGCGCGGCGCGCAACAAGTGGCTGCTCGAAATGTTCGTCGAACTGCTAGTTCGTCTGCTGACCGGCAAAGATGTCGACGGAATTGAGATCACGCCCGAGCGCCGTTGGCACATCGTAAAGCACGCGCCCGACATCCGTGCTTGGCTCGCCAAGCAGCACGAGGAAAGCCTAACTGCCGCGATCAATGGCACGCCCGATCCGGGCTCGAAGGCCGTGGCCGGCGACCTGGGCGACCGCTACTTCCGCGACGGGAAGAAGGCCGAAGGGCTGCTCGTCGATGCGCTTGGCGAGAAGGCTTACAAACCGCGACAACTCATCGGCATTGGCGAGATTGAAAAGCTCGTCAAGCCAGGCAGGAAAAAGCAGGGACACCCGGAGACATGGGAGAAACTGCTGAAGCTGGTGGATCGACCACAGGGCAAGCCCAAGTTGGTGCCGGCTGACCATCTAAGACCGGCCCTTGGGCCGATCGAGGATGCGTTTGACGATCTCGACTGACAACCGCTGCAACCGACTACTGACTACTGACAACCGAAAACAGGAAACCGAGCAAATGGCATTCGACGATAAATCAAACGATGGCCGCACCGTCCAGCTTAAGGGGGTGCGTCTCTCCTTCACCGACTCGCTGAAGGACAAGAAGAAGACCGCAGAGGACGGCGAACCGAAGCATAGCTTCAACGTCATCCTGGAAAAGAGTTCGCCGCACTACCAGGCCAACTTCGACAAGGTGATGTCGGCCATCAAGCGGGCCGGCGAAGTCGCATGGAAGAATCCTGACGCCTACAAGACCATTCAGGAGGATAATCCGAAGCGCCTCTGCTTCAAAAAGGGCGAGCGGTTCAAGAACAAGCGGGACGGCAAAATCTACGCCGGCTATGAGGGCAACTATGCCTTCTCGGCGTCGGGTCCGTCCGGTGGCCAGAAGCGCCCGAAGCTTCTCGATCGCCGCAAGCGGGTTCTCCGCGACCAGGCGACTGGCGAGCAGATCGAGCGCAACATGGTCTTCTCCGAGAACGAAATCCTCGACATCTTTTACGGTGGTGTGACCGCCGACGTGATCGTGTCGTTCTTCGGCACGGAGAAGGGCTCCAACGGCATTTTCTGCTCGGGCGAAGCTATCCGTTCTCACGAGGAAGGCGAGCGCATGGGCGGCGGTGTCTACGTCGATGCCGACGACTTCGACGACCTCGAAGACAATGGTTTCGACTCCGGCCCGTCGAGCAAGCCGGCCGACAAGAAGACCGACGATTTCGACTTCTGATCAGCCTGATTGGGGCGGTTTCGGCCGCCCCATTTTTCACGTTTAACGGGAAAATCACATGAATTTCACGCACTGCATGATCGATTTGGAAACCATGGGCACCGCTCCGAATGCACCCGTTGTTGCGATCGGCGCCATCTACTTCGATCCTGATACGGGCGCTCTCGGCGAGACCTTTGACGCGGCCATCGACGTGGAAGACGCAGTGCGCTACGGCCGCGTTTCGGGCTCGACGCTGAAATGGTGGCTAGGGCAGGGCGATGCAGCGCGGCAAAAGGTGGTTCGCGGTCGGCATCCGGCTCAACTGGTTTTCGAGAAGTTCCACGAGTTCTGCCGCAAGCACGGGACGGGCATCAAGCCGTGGGGCAACGGCTCGTCGTTCGACATCACCATTCTCGAATATGCATTCGGGCGCATTCTCGACAAGCCGGCGCCCTGGGAGTTCTGGAACGTGCGCGACTGCCGCACGGTCAAGGAACTGGCCGCCAAACTTCCCCCGTATACAGGCACGCTCGAAGGCACCGCACACACGGCGCTCGACGACGCCACCCACCAGGCCAAGTGGGTCTCGTTCTATTGGCAGGCACTGCGCGGGAAGCCGGTGGCTGAGCCGCCGAAGCCAGCCGCTGTCACCGAGTCACTCGAAGACCTACTCGCGTGAGTGTCATGCAAAAGTACCGCCAAAAACCCCTGGACGACTACTCCAACTCGCCTGGAATGCCGCTCAAGGAGGCGCTGTTCAACGCCGTGGGCGACACAGTTGGCATGGCGCATGTCTTTGCCGTGCGACTGATGATCGAGCGGCTTGCCGAGGCCGGCATCCTGAAAACGGAAGACCTGATCGACATCCTAAACTACGGCCGGGGATGGGGACCGACGCGCAAGGACTACGAGTGGGAGGTAGTTGAGCCCGAGATCGATGTCAGAAGCCTTCAAATTCTGACCGACGCTGGAGTCATTTCGACCGATGAGGACTTGCTGGTTTGAGCAACATCTTCACCGACATCGAATGCTATCACGACTTCTTCTACATCGGCTTCAAACGCGAAGAAGACGGCAAGCGCGTCGGCGTAGAATACAGCCGGCGCCAGCCTGTCTACGACCGCGCATATGTGCGCAGCGTACTCATGCGCAACACGTCCATTGGCTTCAACAGCCTCCCCTACGACTTGCCGATGATCTGGTATTCGCTCGACGAAGAAGTGACGCCTGCGAAGTTGAAGGCCGCGTCCGATCGGATCATCCGGGGCAGGGTGCCGTGGTGGGAGGTTGAAGACCTTCTCGGCATCCGCATTCCGTTCGAACTAAAGCAGCGCCACATCGACCTGATCGAGCCGCAGCCGAACGCGATTGCCAGCCTCAAGACGCTCAACGGGCGGATGCACGGCAAACAGTTGCAAGACCTGCCATTCGACCCTGACATGCGGCTCAGCGACGAGCAGATGGATATCGTCGCCAATTACTGCCTGCATTCCGATCTCGACGCTACGCACAATCTCTGGAACGCCCTGGCCGAACCGCTCGAACTGCGCCGCGCGCTCGGGCCGCACTACGGCAAGAACTTCATGTCGAAGTCGGACGCGCAGATCGGCGAGATGATCGTCAAGACGCGTGTCGAGCAGTTGAGCGGCAGCCGGCCGGAAAAGGCGTCGATCAAGGCCGGCACGACGTTCCGCTATCCGATCCCCGACTTCATGAAGTTCGAGACGCCCGAGTTGCAGGCGATCGTCGATCGGCTCCGCGACACCGACTTCATGATCACCGACGAGGGCAAGGTCGACATGCCGAAGTGGCTGGCGGAAACGTCAGTCACCCTCGGCGACACGATCTACCAGATGGGCATTGGCGGGCTCCACTCGACGGAAGCAAACCGCTGCCTGCAAACGACCGACACGCATGTTCTGGTCGACGCCGACGTGGCCTCGCAGTACCCGGCAATCATTCTGCTGCTTGGCCTCTACCCGAAGGCTCTCGGCGCCCACTTCCTGGAAGTCTATCGCGAGATCAAGGCCGAACGCCTGAAGGCGAAGAAGCGGTCCAAGGAAATCAAGGATGAACTGAAAAAGGTCAACGATCCCGACCGGAAAAAAGCGCTCGAAGCCGAACTGGAAAGCTGCAAGGTCAAGGACAAGGGCTTCAAGATTGCGCTCAATGGCGTGTACGGGAAGCTCGGCAGCCGGCATAGCGTGCTCTACGCGCCGCATCTGCTGATCTCGGTGACGCTGACGGGCCAGTTAACGCTGCTCATGCTCATCGAGCGCGCAGAGAAGGCTGGCATCAAAGTCGTCAGCGGCAACACCGATGGCGTCATGTTCCATTGCCCGCGCGAGCATTATGCGGGGCTCGACGGCGACCGTTTGAAGCCGTCCCTGCTTGCCGACATCTGCGATCAGTGGGAGCGCGACACCACGCTCGATCTGGAATTCGGCCAGTACCAGGCGATCTACAACCAGTCGGTCAATTCCTACTTCGCGATCAAACAGGACGGTGGCCACAAGCGCAAAGGCCCGCTCGGCAACCCGTGGAGCGAGCACCCCGACGACTTCGATCCGGTGCGCGGTCAGTTGATGAAGAATCCGCAGGCGACGATCTGTTCGGACGCGGCGCTGATGTGCATCAAGAACGGCACGCCCGTGGAAGTGACGATCCGCAACTGCCGCGACATCAAGCAGTTCGTCACGGTGATCAAGGCGCAGGGCGGCGCGACCTGGCGCGGCGAATATCTCGGCAAGACCGTGCGATACTATTGGGGTCTCGATGGCGAGCCCATCTTCAAGGCCAAGCCGCACGAGTCGACGGGCAACTTCGCCAAGGTGCCCAAGACTGATGGCGCCATTGAGTGCATGAGGCTGCGCGACGAGTTCCCCGCCGACATCGACTATGGCCGCTACATCGCCGAGGCCGAAACGATCCTCGTTGACCTTGGTTTCTATGGTCCAAAAATCGAGCCGCGCAAGCCCCTTCGCCTGACGAAGGCTAATCGGCTCACCTTCTATGCGATGTGGGCGCTCGCTGCATGACAATCGGGATTTATTCAATACTCAACCTGGTCGACGGCAAGCGCTATATCGGCAAATCAATAGATATCGAACGGCGATGGGATCAACATCGCAAGGGCCAGACTAATCGGCATCTCCATAACGCATTTAAAAAGTATGGCTTGGCGTCCTTCCGAGTCGAAATTTTGGAGCAGTTCGAAGTTGTAGATGAACATGCGTTAGCCGAGCGCGAACTGGCGGCGATGGACATATACAAGACCTGCGACCGCCGCTTTGGCTACAATCTTCGGAGAGACAGTTCTAGCGGCATGATCGTTCACGAGGAATCGCGAGCGAGAATGTCCTTGTCGCACCTGCTCAGAGAACCGCCGTCACAAGAAGCTCGCGATAAGCACCTGGCGGCAATGTCGTCCCCCGCAACCCGCGCGAAAATATCTGCGGGACACCGGGGGAAGAAGCGCTCTGCTGAGCATCGAGCCAATTTAGGGAAAGCGAATTCGAAGCGGCGTCCACCGTCGCCTGAAACCAGGGGCAAGCTGGCGACGGCTGCGCGCTTGTCCGCTGGAAACCGGGGAAAGCGCCATTCCCCTGACGCAATCGCAAAGATGTCGATCGCTGCCAAGCAGCGACGTGCGCGGAGCAAGGCAATGACGATTTGGATGACCGCCCCATGAGGGTGCCCGACGACTTCGATTTCACCCAACGCACGCTCGAAGCCAATGAAGAACTGGAGGCCGTCGCGTGGGCCGAAAACAACGGCTGGCTGGTGCGCAAGATGCAGTATCAGGGGCGCCATAGCTGCCCGGATCGACTGTTCGCCGGCCACGGTCATCTGCTGCTGATCGAGATGAAGAAACGCGGCAAGACGCCCTCCCGCGACGGCAAGCTTTCAAAGGGACAGGTTGAAGAATTCAAGCGCTACGCCGCTGTCGGTGTCACGGTGCATGTCTTCTACACGGCTGCCGACGTGATTGCGTTCCTGCAGACCAAGATGCTGCTCGTATGAGCTTCGATCTCGATCTGTCGGACCTGCTCGACGACGAGCCGGCGCCGCCGCCGCCGCCGATCGGCCACAATGGTGGCCCGTCGATCCGACCGCGCTCCGATATGCGCGGGACGCAGCGGCTGATTTCCGACATCATCAAGGATTGCCCGGCAAAGCTCATCATCTCAGCGATGGGCTCGGGCAAGACCGCCGCCACGCTCGAT